>NZ_JDWE01000026.1:0-64872 GCF_000685765.2 Frankia sp. BMG5.23 | reverse complement strand
GAACAGCATCGGCGTCTCGAAGGTGAGCTGCCCGCGCCACATCGTGCCGATCCAGTTGAAGAACTTCATCCCGGTCGGCACCGCGATGAGGAACGACAGGAAGGCGAAGAAGGGCAGCAGCACCGCGCCGGTGACGAACATGTGGTGCGCCCACACCGCGACGGACAGGGCTCCGATGCCGATGGTGGCGAAGACCAGACCCTTGTAGCCGAACAGCGGCTTGCGGGAGAAGACCGGCAGGATCTCGCTGACGATGCCGAAGAACGGCAGGGCGAGGATGTAGACCTCGGGGTGGCCGAAGAACCAGAACAGGTGCTGCCAGAGCAGCGCGCCGCCGTTGGCGGCGTCGAACACGTGCGCGCCGAAGCGCCGGTCGGCCTCCAGGGCGAGCAGCGCCGCGGCGAGCACGGGGAAGGCAACCAGCACGAGGATCGAGGTCACCAGGAAGTTCCAGCAGAAGATCGGCAGCCGGAACATCGTCATGCCCGGGGCCCGCATCGTCAGGATCGTCGTGATCATGTTGACGGCGCCGAGGATGGTACCNANACCGGANACCGNNAGNCCCACGATCCACAGGTCCGACCCGGCCCCCGGCGAGTACACCTNGNTNTTCAGCGGCGAGTAGGCGAACCAGCCGAAGGACGCGGCGCCGTTCGGGGTCAGGAACCCNANGATCACCGTCAGGCTGCCGAACAGGAAGAACCAGTAGGACAGCGCGTTCAGCCGCGGGAACGCCACGTCCGGCGCGCCGATCTGCAGCGGCACGAGGAAGTTCGCGAACGCGAACGCGATCGGGGTCGCGAACATGAGCAGCATCAGCGTGCCGTGCATCGTGAAAAACTGGTTGTACTGCTCGTTGGAGAAGTACTGCAGCCCCGGGCGGGCGAGTTCCGCCCGCATCATGATGGCCAGGACACCGGCGAAGAGGAAGAACCCGAACGACGTGACGNNGTACANGANGGCGATGTCCTTGTGGGACGTCGTCCGCAGATAGCCGAGCAGGTTCGTCCGCCGGGGGATGTGGGAGTCCGGGGAGTCGGCGTGGCCGACACCCGCTTCTTGTACGAGGGTCACTGTCCACTCCCGGTGGTTGCGGTGGTGGCGGCGGTCCCGGTCGTTGACACGGCCGGCGCCGCCGAGATCGCCACGTTCTCCCGGTCCGCGATGAACGTGTCGTACTCGGCCTGCGGCACGACCTTCACGTAGAAGTTCATCCGGTCGTGGTCCGTCCCGCACAGTTCGGCGCATCGACCGATGAAGGTGCCGGTCTTCGTGATGGTCAGTTCAAACTGGTTCACCCGGCCGGGGATGACGTCCCGTTTGAACAGGAACTCCGGCACCCAGAACGAGTGGATGACGTCCGGCGAGCTCTCCACGAAACGGATCGAGCGGTTCTGCGGCAGCACGAGCACCGCCGGTTCACCGGGGCGACCGGTGACCTCGATCGGGTTGGCACCCTGCCGGCCGGATCCGGTGTCGAGGTACTTGAACTGCCAGTTCCATCGGAAGGCGATCACGTCAACGGTGACGTCTGGCTTCGGCGAGAGCTTGGTGACCTCGCTCTCGTCCCGGGCCGTGTAGAAGAACAGCCCGGCCACGATCACCACCGGCACGACGGTGTAGAGAACCTCGACTGGCAGGTTGTAGCGCACCTGGCGGGGAAGCACGTCGCTGCGTTTCCGGAAGGCGATGATCGCGTAAAAGATCATTCCCCAGACGAGCACACCGACGGCGAGCGCGGCGATCGCCGAACCCTGCCAGATGTTGAGAAGGCGCGGCGTCTGGTTCGTCACGCCCCTGGGATAGCCGAATGTAGGCCTGTCGCAGGCGGTCGCCATG
Organism: Frankia sp. BMG5.23; assembly: GCF_000685765.2. Taxonomy (NCBI): domain Bacteria; kingdom Bacillati; phylum Actinomycetota; class Actinomycetes; order Frankiales; family Frankiaceae; genus Frankia; species Frankia sp. BMG5.23. The sequence goes on along the minus strand of NZ_JDWE01000026.1, from coordinate 63,033 downwards.
ATCCCCACGACAGCGAGCACGGCACCGAGACGCAGGACACGCCGAAGCGGCCGGATGTGCCGCGTCCCGTGCACGCCGACCGCGGACACCGCAGCTGCGCGTGTGTCGGAGTCAGCCGGTGTCGTCGGCGTGTCCTCGACATCCGCGAGCGACGGCCGGGTCCGACCGAAGGATCTCCTCACCAGGTCCTGCCTCCCACGACGAGCGGGCCGCGGCCGCGGGGCGGACAGCGTTCGTCCCCGCGCGCGAGACCCCCTGGAAACGCCATGTCGCCCCGCCGATCCAACCGGACGACATGCTGTCTTCGACACGCTGTAGATGGTGCGGCAGCAGCGTATCTCAGCAGCCGCGAACCTTCTCGCCTAAGGCCCCCGTCAGCGCCTGTGACGCACGCCCCTCCCGGCCGTTCACGGCGTACCGTTTCACAGGTGCCGGCCTATCTCGACCACGCGTCGACCACGCCGCTGCACCCTGCCGCGCGCGAGGCTCTGCTAATGGCTCTTCAGGATGGTTGGGCCGACCCGGCACGGTTGTATCGGGAGGGCCGCCGGGCGCGCATGCTGCTCGACGCGGCCCGCGAGACCGTCGCGGGCGTGCTCGGGGCCCGGCCGGACGAGATCAGTTTTCCCGCGAGCGGGTCGGCGGCGGCGCATCTGGCCCTGTTGGGCACGGCGGCGGCCCGGCGGCGTGCGGGTGACGTCGTCATGGTCAGCGCGGTCGAGCACTCCAGCGTCCTGCACGCCGCGCAGCGGCACGAACAGGCCGGTGGACGGGTCGTCAGGATTGGTGTGGATCATCTCGGCCGGGTCGACCCCGCCGACTTCACCCCCGTCGCCGGTACCGCCGTCGCCAGCCTCCAGCACGCCAACCACGAGGTCGGGACCATCCAGCCGGTCGCCGAGGTCGCCGAACGGATGCGCGCCGCCGGGGTGCCGCTGCACACCGACGCCGCCGTGACAGTCGGCCACATCCCCGTCGACCTGGCCGACCTCGGGGTGGATCTGCTCACCGCGAGTGCCCACAAGTTCGGCGGACCACCCGGGGTGGGCGTTCTCGCGGTGCGCACCGGGACCCGCTGGCGCAGTCCCGGTCCCGTTGACGAGCGGGAGGGCGGTCGGGTTGCGGGCTATCCGAACGTCCCCGCCGTCGTCGCCGCAGCCATGGCGCTGAGCGCCCGGGCGGGTGAACTCGCCGCGGAGGCGCCCCGGCTCGCCGGCTACGTGGCCGAACTGCGCCGCCGGCTGCCCGAACTCGTCAACGGCGTGGAACTACTCGGCGATCCGGACCGGGCGGCGACGGTTCCGCACATCAGCGCGTTCTCCTGCCTCTACGTCGAGGGCGAGGCGCTGCTGACCGAGCTCGACCGGACCGGAATCGCCGTGAGCTCCGGGTCGAGCTGCACATCCGACACCCTGATCCCGAGCCATGTCCTGGTCGCCATGGGCGCGTTGACGCACGGCAACCTGCGGATATCCTTTGGCCGCGAGTCGACCCAGGCCGATCTCGACGCCCTGCTGACGGCGCTGCCCGCAGCCGTACGCGCCGTGCGGGACCGGCTGGGCGCCGCCGGGCTTTGATGCCGACAATCCGATGACGGAACAGCCGCACACGGTCGACTCGCGGGGACGACGCTGCCCGTTGCCGATCATCGATCTGGCCCGCGCCTTCGGCGGGATTCCGGTGACCGGCACCATCACGCTCTGGGCCGACGACCCCGCCGCCGGCGCGGACGTCGTGGCCTGGTGCCGGCTGCGGGGTCAGGAGCTGGTGGACGTCTCCCCGCTTCCGGAAGGCGGGGAGGCGTTCGTCATCCGGCGGCTTGTATAACCCGCCGGCTCAGATTGCCGGCAGATGCTCGGCGATCTCGGCGGCGGCGTCGGAACCGTAGGCCTCGGTGAGACGCTTAAGCACCTCCGAGGGCTCCACCGTGTACTCCTGGGTGCCGATCGTCTCCAGGACCAGGGTGGCGAGCAGGGAGCCGACCTGGGCGGAGCGTTCGAGCGAGAGGTCCCAGGACCGGCCGGCGAAGAACCCGGCCCGGAAGGCGTCCCCGACTCCGGTGGGATCCGGGGTGGCGCGGGCGGGAACGACCGGGACCCGGATGGGGTCGCTCTCCGGGGCCTCGATGACCGCACCGTCCTTGCCGTGCGTGGTCACCCGGACACCGACCCTGGCCAGGATCTCCTCGTCCGACCAGCCGGTCTTGCTGGCGAGCAGCGCCTTCTCGTACTCGTTACAGAACAGGTAGGCCGCACCGACGACGAGCTCGCGGATCTGCGGGCCCTCCATGATCGCGAGCTGCTGGGAGATGTCCGCCGCGAACGGATATCCCCGCTGCCGGCACTCCTCGCTGTGGCGCAGCATCGCCCCGGGGTCGTTGGGGCTGACGATCACCATGTCCAGGCCGCCGAACCGCTCGGCGATCGGCCTCAACTCGATGTCGGCGGCCTCACTCATCGCACCCGGGTAGAAGGACGCGATCTGGTTGAGGTCCTCGTCGGTGGTGCAGACGAACCGCGCGGTGTGCGCGATCTCACTGACCCGCACGGAGGCGGTGTCCACGCCGTGCCGGTCGAGCCAGGAGCGGTAGTCGGCGAAGTCCTCGCCGACCGCGCCGACGAGGATCGGGCGCAGGCCCAGCCGGCCCAGGCCGAAGGCGATGTTGGCCGCCACTCCGCCCCGCCGGATCACGAGCTCGTCGACGAGAAAGGACAGCGAGACCCGCTCAAGCTGGTCGGCGAGCAACTGCTCGGCGAACCTTCCAGGAAAGCGCATGAGGTGGTCAGAGGCGATGGAACCAGTCACGGCGATACGCACGATCAAGGAGCTTACCGGCCTGCCCCGAAGCCCGGAACCACCGGCTCGCGCTGGTTCACACGCGTCATCACGGAGGCGTCAGAATTACGAGGCGTCAGATCGCGGTGTCCCGTGATTCCGGCGGCCCGCCGGCAAGGGAAACGATGAATACCGGCACAAGCGGATACCGACGCAGCACATGCGGGAGAGCCCGGTCCGACGAACAAGGGCCGGACCAGGCTCTCCCGGACGTACCAGTCTGATCAACCGGTCACCGAACCGCACCCGGGACTCGCGTCGAGACGCGAGCAGGAGGGACGGCCCGGTGCTCAGCGCATCAGTGGAACGAGTCGCCGCAGGCGCAGGAACCCTGGGCATTCGGGTTATCGATAGTGAAACCCTGCTTCTCGATCGTGTCGACGAAGTCGATCGTCGCCCCGCCGAGGTACGGGGCACTCATCCGGTCCACCGCCACCTTGACACCGGAGAAATCGATGACGGTGTCGCCGTCGAGGGACCGCTCGTCAAAGAACAGCTGGTAGCGCATGCCCGAGCAGCCTCCGGGCTGCACCGCGATACGCAGCTTGAGGTCATCCCGACCCTCCTGCTCGAGCAGGGTCTTCACCTTGCCTGCGGCGGTGTCGGTGAGGACGACGCTCGAGGACTGCGTCGCGGGTGCCGTGGTGTCCTGAACGGTCATAGGGACTACTCCTGCCCTTGGTGGACGTGCCTGGCAAGCCAGGCCACTAGTTCCGGTTGACTTGTACGCAGGGCGCCGCCGACCATCCGGCGCACACCCCCCCGGGCACGGCACTGCCACTGTGCCGACATCCATGCCCAACACCGTCGGCCGGGATCCGCTTCCTATGGTAGCGACGTCGGCGCGGGCCAACCACGTCGAGATCCCGACCATGCCTGGAGACGGTGGTCACTCCCGTTCACGTTAGTGACCTTCGTCTGGCCGCCAGCTGACCACGAAGAGCTCGGCATACGATGGCGCCGGGAGTTAGAGTCTCATCGACCATTCGTGGACGGGTCCGGCGGGATCGTTCGGTCGGCCGCCGCGGACGACGAGGCGGCCAGGCCGAGGGCCGGTCGACCGGAGGAGCGCCATGACCACCAACCCGACCCTGCGGCGCGGCCCCATCCCTGCTCGCGACCCGGCCCTAGGCCGGGTCGGTGTGACTCCATCACCGCTGGCCCTGCTGCTACTCGGCCGCCAGGCCGACCCGGCCAGCGAGCGTGGCGTGGACTGTCCGGGTGAACTCCCCCCGGCGGCCGATCCGGCCCTCACAGCCCGCGCCGCGGCGGCGAAGCGGGCGCTGGGTGATCGGGCGTTCATCCTCGGGCACCACTACCAGCGCGACGAGGTCATCGCCTTCGCCGACGTGACCGGCGACTCGTTCAAGCTGGCCCAGCAGGCCGCCGCGCGGCCGCAGGCCGAGGCGATCGTCTTCTGCGGCGTGCACTTCATGGCGGAAAGCGCCGACATCCTCACCGGCGCGCACCAGCAGGTGATCCTGCCGGACCTCGCCGCCGGCTGCTCGATGGCGGACATGGCCACCGCCGAGCAGGTCGAGCAGGCCTGGGACGATCTGCTCGATGCGGGAGTCGCCGCCGATACCGTTCCGGTGAGCTACATGAACTCCTCGGCCGCGATCAAGGCGTTCACCGGGCGCCACGACGGGACGATCTGCACCTCGTCGAACGCCAGGCGCGCGCTGGAGTGGGCCTTCGGCGAGCGCGGGGGTGCCCGGGTGCTTTTCCTGCCGGACCAGCACCTCGGCCGCAACACCGCCATCGGTGAACTGGGGACAAGCGAGCAGGACTGCGTCGTTTACGACCCCCGCAAGCCCTCGGGAGGACTGACCCGCCGGCAACTGCGCGCGGCGAAGATGATCCTCTGGCGGGGTCACTGCTCGGTGCACGGCCGGTTCACCCGCGACAGCGTCGACGAGGTCCGCCGCCGGATCCCCGGGGTGACGGTGCTCGCCCACCCCGAGTGCCGGCGGGAGGTCGTCACCGCGGCCGACCTCGTCGGCTCGACCGAGTACATCATCTCGGTCGTCGCTGCCGCTCCCGCCGGATCGGCGTTCGCGATCGGTACCGAGCTGAACCTGGTGCAGCGGCTGGCGACGAGGCACCCTGACAAGACCATCGTCTTCCTGGACCGTACGGTGTGTTTCTGCTCCACCATGAACCGGATCGACATGCCCCACCTCGTGTGGGCGCTGGAGTCCCTCGTACGGGGTGAGACGGTGAACCGCATCACCGTCGACCCGGACGTGGCCACCTATGCCCGGAAGGCTCTCGACCAGATGTTGGCGCTGCCCTGATGGCTCTGCTGAAACGACGCAACTCCGCCGGCCCCGATGCCGGCCCCGGCCCCGGGGACCCGATCGCCGAGCAGGTGGAGAGGGTCGAACAGGAGAAGGTCGCCGATCCGCGGCGCACGGCGGCCAAGGGCCGGCCCACGCCCCGCCGGGCGGAGGCGCGGGCCGCCCGTACGAAGCCCGGTGGTGCGCTCGGCGTCTCGGCGAACAAGCAGGAGGCGCGGGCCGCGCGACGCAGGCAGAGCCAGGAGTACCGCGCGGCGATGATGTCCGGCGACGTCAGCCGGCTGCCAGCGCGTGAACGCGCGCCCGAGCGCGTACTGACCCGCGACTTCGTGGACACGCGGATCAACGTCGGATCGTTCTTCTTGCCGATCGCCGTCGTCTACTTCGTCGGCGGACTGGTCCCGAACGCATCGATCAGGCTGGCCGCGACCCTGCTGATGCTGCTCGGGATCGTCGCGGTCGTCATCGACTCGATCCTGCTCTCCTGGCAGGTGAGCCGGCGCGTCGCGGAGAAGTACCCGGACTCCCGGGTGCGGGTGCGGGCCTACGCCGCGCAGCGCGCGCTACTGCCGCGGCGCTGGCGACTCCCCCGCCCGCGGGTCTCCCGCTCCGACCCGCGCCCCTGATCGACGGTCAGGGCCGACGGCTAAGGTCGTCACGTGAAGCATCGACGTCTTGGGCGCAGCGGCCTGTCGGTCAGTGAGATCTCCTACGGCAACTGGATCACCCATGGTGACCAGATCGAGGCGGACGCGGCGACCGCCTGTGTGCGTGCCGCCCTCGACGAGGGCATCACCACATTCGACACCGCGGACGTCTACGCCGGTACCCGCGCCGAGAGCGTCCTGGGCGAAGCGCTGCAGGGCGTGCGCCGGGAGTCCTACGAGCTGTTCACCAAGGTCTACTGGCCCACCGGCCCGGGGGAGAACGACAAGGGCCTCGGTCGCAAGCACATCATCGAGTCCGCGCACGCCTCGCTGCGCCGTCTGCGCACCGACCATCTCGACCTCTACCAGGCACACCGGTACGACCCGACGGTGCCGATCGAAGAGACCCTGCGGGCCTTCGACGACCTCGTCCGCGCCGGCAAAGTGCTCTACGTCGGCGTGTCCGAGTGGAGCGCCGCGCAGATCAGCGACGCCGTCCGGCTGGCCAGCGAGCTGGGGCTGGACCGCATCATCTCCAACCAGCCGCAGTACTCGATGCTGTGGCGGACCATCGAGGCCGACATCGTGCCCGTCAGCCGGAAGGCCGGGATCTCCCAGATCGTCTGGTCGCCGATCGCCCAAGGCGTGCTCACCGGCAAGTACCCGCCCGGTCAGCCACCGCCGGCCGGCAGCCGGGCCACCGGTGAAACCGGTTCCACCTTCATCTCCCGGCTGCTGCGCGACGACGTGCTGACCGCGGTGCAGGAGCTGCGGCCGATCGCCGCGGACGCCGGGCTGTCGATGGCGCAGCTCGCCGTCGCCTGGGTGCTGCAGAACGACAACGTCGCCTCAGCGATCATCGGCGCGTCCCGGCCGGAGCAGGTACGGGAGAACGTCAAGGCTGCCGGCGTGACGCTCGACACGGCGCTGCTTGATCGGATCGACGACGTGCTCGCCGAGGTCGTCACCCGGGCCTGACCCGGGCCTGCCTCCAGGCCTGGCCCCGGGCCCGCCGGCTACCCCGAACCGAATCAGATCTGATCTGATCTGATCAGATCAGATCAGATCAGCCAGGATGGTCGCCAGCCGGGTCGGTTCGGCGGAAAGCGGAGGCCAGCGCCTGCCAGGTCCGGTCGAGATCGGATCCTGGCAGATAGCGGCCGTCCAGTTCGAGGATCATCGTGCCGTGCGCGGCGGCCCACAGGGCCTGCGCACGATAGGGTTCCCCGGCCGCCCGGTAGAATGGCTCCCCCGCCCAGTCCTCGACGTCGGCGCTCAGTAGCCGACGGTTCAGCGAACCGGCGGTGACCAGGCGGTAGAGGTTCGGATGGGCTTGGGCATAGCCCCGGTACGCGGCCAGCAGGGCCGGGACCACCTCCGCGGCACCGCCGCGGTCGACCACGTCGTGGAGCAGGTCCCCGATCTCCATGAGCATGGTCTCGATCAGCTTGGCCTCGAGCTGCGGCTTACCCGCGAGATGCTTGTACAGCGACGGCGCCCGGATACCGAGGAGATCACCGATCCGGCGCATCGTCAGCGCCCCCGCCCCCTCGGTCTCCAGCACCCCCCGCGCGACCGTGATGATCTCGGTGACCCGCGGCGAGACGAGGCCTAGGACCGGGCGGGGCGCGATCCTGGGCAATGGCGGCTCGCCGACCGGCCGCGCCTGCGCCACCGACCGTGCTCCCCGCACCGGCGCCGGCCCGGATTCCGCCCGCACCGGTGAGGTCGCCGCCCCCGTGTTCACGCCGGTGTGATCACGAAGACGGGGTGGCGGGGCGCGATCCGACGGATCTCCTCATCGGGCGAGTCCGGCCCGACCCCGTCGAAGAAGGCGCCGACCTCGGCCTTCCACCGCCGCAGGTAGGCCCGCAGCACGGCGACGCTCGCCGCCGGATCCAGCTCGGTCGCGGAGTAACGCGTGCGCGACCGGCCACGCAGCAGGCATAGCTCGCCTTGGGCCGCGCGCAGATTACGCACCCACTGGCCGTGCCCTCGCGCCGAGACCAGGTACTGCTGCCCGTCGAAGATGAGCAGGTTCACCGGGGTCCGGCGCGGCTCGCCGCTGATCCGGCCGCGTACCTCGAGGATCCGACTGCCCAGGAGGCTGATCCCCGCCCGGGTCAACGCCGCGACGGCGCGGTTGGCCACGTTACGGGTGAACCATCCGGGGGCGAGGTAATGCGCTTCGGCCGGAGTGGACGGGTTGTTGTGCTCGGTCAAGATCTGCACCCTCTCTGTCGACCGGAACGGCCCGGCGCCGGCCTGAGCGATCTCGATGGTTCGGCCGGCCGGACCACACCGGACAGGCCAACGTCGTCAGCCAACGCTGCCAGCTAACATCGTTAGCCGACCTCTCGTCAAGAGGCGGTTCGGTCGGCGCGAATCGGGACCGGCACCGGTCGGGACCGGCACGGGCGGAGGCGGCTCAGGTCACCGGGCGCAGGCTCATCGGCCCGTAGACGCGACGGCCGGCATCGAGGAGCGTCACCTGCGCCACCCCCGCATCGAGCAGGTCACGCCAGGTCTCCCCGAGCCACGTCTCAGCGTCTCCCTGGCTGGTGAACGACTCAGAGGTCGAGTCCCCGCCGACCATCGTGATCGTGCCGTCATCGCCTTCGTAGCGCCAGGTCCAGGTCATGAGTGTGTCCTTCCCACCCGGGCGGCCCGCGCTGGAGCCGCCGGCCGTGATCGGCCAGTGCGCCGGCCGGTCGTCCCATCCAACCGCGTGCACCCCGCCGACGCGGGACTCCCGGCCCCACGCCAGGGCCGATGATCCATCGTGGCACTGGTCGACCGGCCCGCGGGCCCGGGTCTGGTCGGCCCGTGCTACTGGCGCGGTCGGCGATACCCGCGCCAGGATGTCGTGAACGTCGGTAACGTCAGTTCCGGTGGATGCCCGGACAGCATCGCGACCACCACGATCGCGAAGCCGGCGTCACCGGTCATCGCCGGTCGTGCGAGCCGGCGGCATGTCCGCACGGTGAGCACAGCCGCGTCGAAGGCAGGTCCGCACGACAGGCACGTCTGCGTGAGCAGTACGTCGGTACAAGGAGGAAGAACCCGCGTGGGAACGACCGTCTACAACGCAGCGGCCATCGTGGCCGAGTCCGTGGAACACGAGGACGCTCCCCTGACCTGGTGGGCCGCCGCGCTCGTCACCTTCGCGGCAATCTTCCTGCTGGCGGTGGTGCTCACCCTCATGACCCTGTGGGAGCGCAAGCGCCACCCGCACGTCTGAGGTTCCGCGGGCCACGGAGCCTGGCAGGCTTGAGAACCCGGAGAGGCGGGATCCGGGGGGATCCGGGGCGCAACGGGATCCGGGAGACGGAACACGATGAAGGTGACGCTGCTCGGCACCGGCTCGGCGGACGGCTGGCCCAACCCGTGGTGCGACTGCGCATCCTGTGCCTGGGCCAGGGAACACGAAGTACGCGGGCAGACGGCCGTTCTGATCGACGACGCCCTGCTGATCGACTGTGGTCCCGACGTGCCCCGGACCGCTGCCCGGCTCGGAGTACGCCTATCGGGGCTGCGTCATCTGCTGATCAGTCACGCCCATCCCGATCATCTGGGGCCCGAGAGCCTGATGTGGCGCTCGTGGTCGACAGCCGCGGGACGGCCCCTCGACGTGGTCGGTCCGCCGGCGGCGCTGGCGGCGTGCCGGGAGTTCCTGGCTCGCTGGGAGCGCTCCGATCCGGACCGGGACGGCTCGCCGCTGCGGCTGATCGCCGTGGTGCCCGGGGGCACGCCGACGACACCCGGACCCCTGCGCCTCGGCGCGGACGATCGGCAGGCCGCGGAGGACCGGGGATCCCCGGAGGATCAGGAGTCCCCGAGCGATCGGGGTTATCTCGTTCGACCGGTCGCCGCCCAGCACGGTGACGCGAGCATCGGGCCGGCCGTGCTCTACGACGTGACGGCGCCGGACGGTGGACGTCTGCTGTACGGCTGCGACACCGCGGCGCCGCTGCCGGCGGAGACGCTCGAGGCGGTCACCGGCCGCGCCTACGACGTCGTGCTGCTGGAGGAGAACAACGGCGACCGGCCGGGGTTCGGCGAGCACCTTGACCTCGACACCTTCGGTCAGCTCGTGGCCGAGCTGCGCCGCCGCGGCGCCGTGGTGCCGAGCACCCTGGTACTGGCCGTCCATCTGAGTCACCGCAACCCGCCCGGCGACGAACTGGCCCGCCGGCTCCACCTCGTCGGCGCGCTGGCACCGGCGGACGGGACCGTCTATGACATCGTCCCGGCCGCCCGGCGGCAGCCATCACAGCCGTCGCAGCCGTCGCAGCCACCACGGGCACCAGGGCGGTGGCAGAGTCCGGTGCTCCCGGCACCACACCGGGTCCTGATCACGGGGGGTGCTCGGTCGGGGAAGTCGGCCGAGGCCGAACGCCGGCTGCTCGCCGAACCGGAGGTGGTCTACGTCGCGACGTCGGCGCCGCCTGATCCGGCCGACGCCGAGTGGTCCGAGCGGATCGCCGCACACCGGCGGCGGCGCCCGGCCGCCTGGACGACCGTGGAGACGGTCGACCTGGTTCCCCTGTTGCGCTCTCCCGGACCACCGCTGCTCATCGACGGTCTGGGGCTGTGGGTCGGCGCCTGGCTGGACCGTCCGGACGAGTTGCGCATCCGCGCGGAGGAGCTCGTTGACGCCTGGCGGGCCACCGGCCGTCGGGTCGTCGCGGTCACGGACGAGGTCGGTTCCGGGGTCGTTCCCCCGGCCGAGGCCGGCCGCCGGTTCCGCGACGTGCTCGGCCGTCTCAACGCCGATCTCGCGGCCGAGGCCGACGAGGTGTGGCAGGTGGTCGCGGGCATCCCCCTCCGGCTGCGACCGTTCCCGCACGAGCGGTCATAGCGTCCTCACGGGACGAATCCTCCCGTGACGAAGTCGTAGCGGTAGAGCCCGGCCGAGCAGGCCACGATGAGACCGGCCGGTTCGGTCGCGGGAAGCCACCGGCAGGACCGGGCCGCGCCGTCGCTCACCCGCCAGACCCGCACGGTGCGGTCATTGCCGCCCGAGGCCAGCCACCTGCCGGCCGGGCCGGCCGGCAAGGACCAACCGTCCCGGCCGCGCCGATCGGCACAATCATGCGGTACGGGGACCACTGGGAGATACCTTCGCGGGGATGTGGTGCGTTGCCGACCGAGCGGATCAGGTAGTAAGGATCCCGTGGATCCCGATGCGTCAGGCAGCGCCGTTCCCGCCGTTCCCCCGTTGGACTCCGACGCGATGGCGGCGGCTCGCCAGCGGCAGACCGAACTGACCAAGCCACCCGGGGCGCTGGGCCGGCTCGAGGATCTGTCCATCTGGCTCGCCGGCGCACAGGCGACCTGCCCACCCCGTCCCTTCGCCCGGATCCGGGCGGTCGTGATCGCCGGCGACCACGGTGTCGCCCAGGCCGGGGTGTCCGCCTTCCCCAGCGACGTGACCGCCCAGATGGTCTCGAACTTCGCCGCGGGCGGCGCGGCGGTCAACGTGCTGGCCCGCCAGGTCGGGGCCGCCGTGCGCGTGGTGGACGTGTCCGTGGACACCGCGCGGCCCCTCACGCCGGGCGGGGTGGATGGATCGGCCGCACCGGAGCGCTATCGGGTGCGACGGTCGAGCGGACGGATCGACCGCACCGACGCGCTGTCGGTCGCGGAGGCGGACGCCGCGTTCGCCGTCGGCCGACTCATCGCGGACGAGGAGATCGACGCGGGCGCGGACCTGCTTGTTCCCGGCGAGATGGGGATCGGCAACACAACCCCCGCAGCCACCATCGTGGCGCTGCTGTGCGACCGGGAGCCGATCGAGGTAGTCGGCCGCGGGACGGGGATCGACGACCAACGTTGGATGCTCAAGACGGCCGCGATCCGGGACGCGATGCGGCGCGGCCGGCCGTTCACCGGCGACGCGCATTCGGTGCTGCGGATCGTCGGTGGAGCCGATCTGCTCGCCCTGGCCGGGCTGCTGGCGCAGTCCGCCGTGCGACGGACGCCGGTCATCCTCGACGGTGTGATCGTCTGCGCGGCGGCACTGGCCGCAGAGCGGATCGCCCCAGGAGCAAGCCAGTGGTGGGTGGCCGGCACCCGGTCCACCGAGCCCGCCCAGGGAATCGCACTGGACGCACTCGGTCTGACCCCCCTGGTCGACGCCGGCCTGCGTCTCGGGGAGGGCACCGGTGCGCTCCTCGCCGTTCCGTTCCTGCGGGCGGCCCAGGCCACGCTGGCCGAGATGGCGACGTTCGACCAGGCCGGTGTCAGCGGGAAAGCCGAGGTCGGCGGCGGCCAAGGGGACTCGGGCCCCGCGGCCGGTGCCCCGTGATGCTCGAGGCAAGAACAGCATTCACGCTGCTCACCGTCCTGCCGCTGCGGGGCCCGGAGCACACCGACCGGCGGCTCGCGGGCCGGGCGATGGCCCTGGCGCCCTTCGTCGGCCTGGCCCTGGGGCTGCTCGCCGGCAGTGCGGTGTTCGCCACCCGGATCGTCACGGCGGTTCCCGGTCAGCGCGCCCAGACCCTGCTGCCGGCCGTCGTCGGCGTCACGGTGCTCGCTCTGGTCACCCGGGGCCTGCATCTCGACGGGCTGGCCGATCTCGGGGACGGGCTCGGCGCCTGGCGAGCGCGGGGCAGGGATCGCGCCTTGGAGATCATGCGCGAGTCGACCATCGGGGCCTTCGGAGCGATCATCGTCCTGTTCGTGGTGCTGCTCCAGGTCGGGGCCCTGAGCACGACGATCTCGGCGCACCGCGGCACGCTGTCGATTCTGGTCGCCGCGATGACCAGCAGGCTCGCGGCCACCCTGGCCTGTACCGGCGCCGTCCCGCCGGCTCGGCCGGATGGCCTCGGTGCGCTGGTCGCGGGAACCGTGCGGACCCGGGACGCGGCGCTGTCCTTCCTGGCAGTCTGCGCCGTCGCGGCGCTGGCCGGACTGCTGGACTTCGACGGCGGCGGCCCCGGCCGGGCGCTGCGAGCGGTCCTCGCGGTCTGGGTCGGGACAGGCGTCTCGTTTCTGCTCCGGCGGTATCTGCTCACGCGCTTCGGCGGGATCACCGGAGACATCCTCGGCGGACTCATCGAGATCACCGCGGCGGCGACCCTGCTCGTCATGGCCATGACGATCCCGACGCCCGTCCTGCACACCCTCGGCCTGCACTGACAGCGCGGCGGACGCCGCCCGCTGGCGTCCGCCCGGCGGGCCCGCCGGACAGGCCCGTCCGGCGGCTGGGCTACTTGGGCGAGGACCTGACGAACGGCGGCCGGACAACCGTCATGGGACTCGGACGGCCCCGGACGTCGACGTTCACCGTGTCGCCCCCCTGCACGGACCGGTCCAGCAGGGCGAGCCCGATCCCCTGGCGCAGCGTCGGAGAGAACGTGCCGCTGGTGACCTCACCGACCGTGGCACCAGCCGCGGAGGCCACGGTCATGTGCGGACGGGGAATCACCCGGCCGGTGGACCGCAGCCCCCACAGCAGGCGGGAGGCGCCGGCGGACCGCTCCGCGAGCAGGGCGTCGCGTCCCCAGAAGCGATCCTTGTCCCAGCCGACGGCCCACCCGGAGCGAGCCTGGACCGGCGTGATCGACAAAGAGAGGTCCTGGCCATGCAGCGGATACCCCATCTCGGTCCGCAGCGTGTCGCGGGCACCGAGGCCGACCGGCACGACGCCGAGCGGCCCACCCGCCGCGAACAGCGCATCCCACAGCGCAGGGGTGTCGTCCCAACGGGGCAACAGCTCGTAGCCTCGCTCTCCGGTGTAGCCCGACCGGCACACGATCACCGGGTGGCCCTTCCACTCCGCGTCGACGAAACTCATATACGTCCCGCCGGTGGGCAGGCCGAGGGCGCCGAGCAGGTCGGCGCAGGCCGGTCCCTGGACCGCTACCACGCCGTACCCGGTGTGCAGGTCGGTGACGGACACGCCCGCCGGCGCCGCCGCGGCGAGGCGAGCGACGACCTGTGCGGTGTTCGCGGCGTTCGGGACGAGGAAGACCTCCTCGTCGGAGTACAGGTAGGCGATCAGATCGTCGACGACCCCGCCGGTCTCCTCGCAGCACAAGGTGTACTGCGCCTGGCCGGGGCCGATCCGGCGCAGGTCGTTGGTCAGGCAGGCGTTGACGAAGGCGGCGGCGCCGGGGCCGGCGATCCTGGCCTTGCCGAGATGGCTGACGTCGAAGATCCCGACCGCGCCGCGGACCGCCTGGTGCTCGGCGAGCACCCCGCGGCCGGTGTACTCGATCGGCATCTCCCAGCCACCGAACCCGGCCATCTTCGCGCCCAGTTCGACGTGCCGGTCGTACAGCGGGGATCGACGCAGCTCTGGGGATCGACGCAGCTCTGCCATGGCCAGCAGCCTAGTGTCCGGCCGGCAGCGGTCGAAACGACCGCGGGCCTGGCCTCCGGCCACCCGCCGGTGGGGTCCGGCTCCCCGTCGGGAAGACCTCCCGTTCAATACGCTCACCGCATGACCACCATCGTGCCCAGTACCGCCGCTCTCGCCGATCTCGATGTGGACGCGGTGGTGATCGCCACCGCCACCGGCGACGAGGGGCTCCTCGTAGCCGGTGGCGCGGCGGACCTGGACGCCGCGCTCGGCGGCAGGCTGACGCAGGTGCTTGCCTCGCTGGGCGCGACCGGCAAGGCCGGCGAGACGGTCCGCTTCGCCACCCTCGGTACCGTGCCCTGCGCGACGGTTCTCGCGGTCGGGCTGGGCCCCCTCGCCACGTCGTCCACGCCGATGTCCTCCACGCCGATGTCGTCCACGCCGATCGGCACCGAGGCACTACGCCGGGCGGCCGGGGTCGCGGTGCGCTCCCTCGCCGGGACCGCGCGGGTGGCCGTCGCTCTGGCGGCCGCGCCGGGCGCGGTCACGTCGGAGTCGGTGCGGGCCGTGGCCGAAGGCGCGTTGCTCGGCACCTACTCCTACGACGGGCTGCGCACCACGTCGGCGAACGGCCGCCCCCGCCCCGTCGAGGAGCTGACGGTGCTCGTCGACGAGCAGAGCCTCCCGACAGCGGAAGAGGAACTGCGCCGGGCCACCGTCGTCACGGATGCGGTCACCCTGGTCCGCGATCTGGTGAACACGCCGCCGAGCCATCTGTCCCCCGCCCTGCTCGCCGACATCGCCGTCGAGCGGGCCACCGCCGCCGGCGTGACGGTCGAGGTCCTCGACGAGGTGACGCTCGCCGAGGGCGGCTTCGGAGGCCTGCTCGGTGTCGGCCAGGGATCCGCGAATCCACCGCGGCTGGTGCGGCTGGAATGGCGCGGCGGTGGATCCGAGCGGCCGGCGCTGGCGCTGGTCGGCAAGGGCATCACCTTCGATTCCGGGGGGTTGTCCCTGAAGCCGTCGACCTCCATGGAATGGATGAAGACCGACATGGCGGGCGCGGCCGCGGTGCTCGGCACCGTCATCGCCGCGGCCCGGCTCAAGCTCCCGATCACTCTCACCGGCTGGATGCCCTGCGCGGAGAACATGCCCTCGGGCGACGCGATCCGCCCCTCCGACGTTCTCACCCTGCGCGGCGGCACCCGGGTGGAGGTGCTCAACACCGACGCCGAGGGCCGGCTGGTGCTCGCCGACGCCCTCGTCCGCGCCAACGAGGAGTCACCGGACCTGATCGTGGACGTGGCCACCCTGACCGGCGCACAGATCGTCGCCCTCGGCCACCGGACGAGCGGACTGATGGGTCGTGCGGCCGCGGTGGACGCGGTCGCGTCGGCGGCGGCCGCCGCCGACGAGAGCGTCTGGCCGATGCCCCTTCCGCCCGATCTGCGCAAGGGACTGGACTCGACGGTGGCCGACATCGCCAACGTGCCACCGGGAGGCAACCGAGACGGCGGCATGCTGGTCGCCGCGCACTTCCTCGCCTCGTTCGTCCCCGAGAAGGTGTCCTGGGCGCACATCGACATCGCCGGTCCCTCCTGGAACGGTGGAGAGCCCTACGGCCACACCCCCAAGGGAGGCACCGGCATGATCGTACGCACGCTCGTCCAGCTGGCGCAGGACCGCGCGACGACGACGGCCTCCCCCGGTTCGGCCACCGGTTCCCCGGCTGAGTCCCCGGCCGAGGGCTGACCTGCGGGGGAAGGTAGGTACACAATGGTTGCTGGCGCCTCGCGCAATGCAGCACAGTCACGCCCATCCGAGCGGCAGTGGGCTCACGACGTGAAAGACTGGCATCCGGTTGCCGTGGCTAGGCGAGCCGTGGCCTGACGCTCCTGCTTCGGCTGCCGCGCTCAGCGGTGGGAACGCCGTCGGGGGCGGCGGCCAACCGCGTCACCGGCTTTGTCACTCGACGTAGCAGACGCTACTAGTAACGCTCTCGGCACCACCGGCAAGACCACAGGATTCAACGAGAAGGGACCCCTGGCGTGGCGAATTCAGCGGCCGGTCCCGTCGACCTGGTCATCCTCGGTGGCGGCAGCGGCGGATACGCCGCCGCGCTGCGCGCCGCGGAACTCGACCTGAGCGTCGTTCTGATCGAGAAGGACAAGCTCGGCGGCACCTGCCTGCACCGAGGTTGCATCCCGACCAAGGCGCTGCTGCATTCGGCGGAGATCGTTGACAACATCAACGAAAGCGAGGCCTTCGGGGTTCGCTCGACCCTCGACGGCATCGACATGGCCGCGGTCAACTCCTACAAGGACTCGGTCATCGCCGGGCTCTTCAAGGGGTTGACCGGCCTGATCAAGTCCCGGGGGATCGAGGTCGTCGAGGGATTCGGCCGGCTGGTCTCCCCGACCGCCGTGGCCGTCGGCGACCGGGTCATCGAGGGTCGGCACGTCCTGCTCGCGACCGGTTCCTATTCCAAGACCCTGCCCGGCCTGGACATCGACCACGACAAGGTCATCACCAGCGATGACGCCCTGACCCTCGACCATGTGCCGGCCTCCGCGGTGGTACTGGGCGCCGGGGCCATCGGATGCGAGTTCGCCTCCGTCTGGCGGTCCTACGGGGCCGAGGTGACCATCGTCGAGGCGCTGCCGCACCTCGTCCCGCTCGAGGACGAGTCCAGCTCCAAGCTGCTGGAGCGTGCCTTCCGCAAGCGCGGCATCAAGCAGCATCTCGGCGCGCGGTTCTCCGGGGTGAAGTCCACCGACCAGGGCGTGACGGTGTCCCTCGAGAACGGGACCACCATCGAGGCCGAACTGCTGCTCGTCGCGGTCGGTCGTGGACCGGTCTCGGAAGGTCTCGGCTACGAGGAGGTCGGCATCGCGACCGACCGCGGCTATGTGCTGGTCGACCGTCAGCTACGCACGAACATTCCGACCGTGTCCGCGCTGGGCGACCTGCGGCCCGGGCTCCAGCTCGCCCACGTCGGCTTCGCCGAGGGCATCTTCGTCGCCGAGCAGCTTGCCGGGCTGGGCCCGGTGCCGGTCGACTACGACAACGTTCCGCGGGTCACCTACTCCCACCCGGAGGTGGCCTCGGTCGGCCTGACCGCCGCGGTCGCCAGGGAGCGGTACGGCGAGATCAAGACGGTCACCTACAACCTGGCGGGCAACGGCAAGTCCCAGATCCTCAGGACCTCCGGTGCGGTCACTGTGATCGCGGTCCCCGATGGTCCGGTGGTGGGCGTGCACATGGTCGGCGACCGGGTCGGCGAGCTCATCGCCGAGGCTCAGCTCATCACCAACTGGGAGGCGTTCCCCGCCGAGGTCGCCCAGCTCATCCACCCGCATCCCACGCTGTCCGAGGCTCTCGGCGAGGCGCATCTGGCGCTGGCCGGCAAGCCCCTTCACGTCCACGGTTAGCGGGCACCGCCCTGGATCGTGCCTGCCCGTGCCACCCCCGCGGCCCGATCCGCCCAGGATTCAGGCCACGCCAAGCATGAGCGCCTCCGGCCGGCCGCCCGCGCGGTGCAGATGCCGGACGCGACAAAGGAGTCGTTCCAGCATGTCTGTATCTGTCACAATGCCCCGGCTCGGGGAGAGTGTCTCCGAGGGAACCGTCACGCGGTGGCTGAAGCAGGAGGGTGAACGCGTCGAGGCCGACGAGCCACTGCTCGAAGTCAGCACCGACAAGGTCGACACCGAGATCCCCGCCCCCGCCTCCGGTGTCGTCAGCTCGATCAAGGTCGCCGAGGATGAGACCGTCGAGGTCGGCGTCGAGCTCGCGGTGATCGACGACGGGTCCGCGGGTGGCGGCACCGCACCGGCGCAGGCCACGCAGGCGCCCGCCGCGCCGGAGCCGGAACCCGAACCGGCGCCGGAACCCGTGAAGCCGGCTGCCGCGGCACCGCCGCCTCCGCCCACTCCGACGCCCGCACCCGCGCCGACGCCCGCACCCGCGCCGACGCCCGCACCCGCGCCGACGCCCGCGCCGGCACCGGCGTTCGCTCGTCAGCCGGAGCTCACCCCGGTCCCGGCCCAGACCCCGGCCGCCGCCAACGGGAACGGCGGCGGCATCGGTCGCTACGTCACCCCGCTGGTGCGCAAGATGGCCGCCGAGCTCGGCGTGGACCTGGGAACCGTGGCGGGAACCGGGCCGGGTGGACGCGTCACCAAGCAGGACATCCAGGACGCCGCGCGGCCGCGGGACGCGGCTCCCGCGGCGCAGGAGACTCCCGCGACCCCCCCCACAGCCCCGACAGCCCCAGCCGTGGCGCCGACCGTGGCGCCGACCGGCGCTGCCCCCGTCCGCGGCCAGACCGAGAAGCTCTCCCGCCTGCGGGCGTTGGTCGCTCGCCGCATGGTCGAGTCGCTGCAGATCAGCGCGCAGCTCACCACCGTGGTGGAGGCCGACGTCACCCGGATCGCGCGGCTGCGGGACCGGGCGAAGAGCGGCTTCCAGGCTCGGGAGGGCATCAAGCTGTCATTCCTGCCGTTCTTCGCCTTGGCGACCTGTGCGGCGCTGCGTGAGTTCCCGCAGCTCAACTCCAGCATCGACGTCGAGGCGGGCACGGTCACCTACCACGGAGAGGAGAACCTCGGCATCGCCGTGGACTCCGAGCGTGGTCTGGTCGTGCCCGTCATCCACAACGCCGGCGATCTCAACCTCATCGGGCTGGCCCGCAAGATCGACGACCTGGCGAGCCGCACCCGGGCCAACCGAATCTCGCCCGACGAGCTCGGCGGCGGCACCTTCACCCTGACGAACACCGGCAGTCGAGGCGCCCTGTTCGACACGCCGATCATCAACCAGCCGCAGGTGGGCATCCTCGGCACCGGCATCGTGACGAAGAAGCCGGCCGTCGTCGACGATCCGGAGCTGGGCGAGATCATCGCGGTTCGTTCGACGGTGTACCTGTCCCTCACCTACGACCACCGCATCGTCGACGGTGCCGACGCGGCTCGCTTCCTGGCCTTCACCAAGCACCGGCTGGAAAACGGAGCCTTCGAAGCCGAACTCGGCCTGTAGCCCGGTCACGGCCGGCTGACCGTCCGGTCAGCCGGCCGTGACCGGGACGTTCTCCGAGACCCGCCAACCGGAGCCGGTACGGATCAGGGTGAGGTCACGCCGTTCCGGCGACTTCGCCGCCTGATGCGCCAGCACCTTCCCCCCGGCGTCGAGGAAGTCGTAGGCGTTCAGGCGTTGGGTGACCCGCAGCACGGTGCGGTCCGGTTCCTCGACCCGGACCTTGAGATCGAGGATGTCGCTGCGCAGTGCCGAGGCATGCGCCCCCCTCGCGACCACCTGCCTCATCAGCGCGATATCCGAAGCGTGCAACTCACTACCCGCGGCATCAGACTCCGTCAGGAGGCTCTCGTCAGCCCGCTCGAACGCACGGCTGCGCGCGGTGTTCAACTCGGCGAGTACCGAACGCCAGACCTGCTCGGGCGACTGATTGGCGACCGGCGACGCCGTCGGTCCCCGCCCGGCCGCGGAGGCTGCACCGGTTGGTGGCACGGACGTCCCGGCCGCGCCGGGTGCATCGTCCTTCTCCGGGCTGGCCAGCAGCAACGCGACGGCCGCCACGACCACCAGCAGGCCCAGCCCGGCGGTCACCGGGAACAGCAAGCGCTGGCGGCGGGCTCCCACCCGACGCGGTCGGCGCGCGGAGGTCGGCCGGGTGCTCCGGCCCGGGGAGCCGAGGCCCCCCGGGGGCCTCGCGGGACCCGGGGAGCCCGAGGCGGTCGTGTGCCCGCGCGGACCTCGCTGCGTCCCCTGGCCGCTTCCGGTGGATCCGCCGGAACGCGGTGACCGCGGCCCCGGAGCAGCCGCACCCGGGGTGGCCGACCCCTTGCCCCCGGAGCCCCGACCGCCACCGCGGGCGGCCTTCCGAGGGTTGGTCGTCGCACGGGTCGATCGTCGGGGCGGTGGCGGCAACGAGTCGAGCAGCTCCGCGGCGTTGACGGCCGTCGCTCCGGTGATGGCCCGGTCGGGCGGGGCCGGATCGTCGGGCGGGTCCACCCAGGGGATCGCCGGCAGGGTGTCGGTCGGCGAGGGACCGCGCCGCGCCGCGCCACCCGGCTCGCCGCCGCCCACCTCGCCGCCGCCCGCCAGGCGGACCGGGAGCGGAGTCGCGCTGCGGGCCAGCGACGCGGCGAGTTCCAGGGCGCTCGGTCGCCGACGCGGGTCGTCGATCATGGCGGTCGCCACCGCCACCGCCACCGCGGCCGCGTCTGGCCCGGTGGCCTCACGCATCGCCCCGAGCAGCAGAGTGGCCAGGTCATGGACGTCCGCGGACGCGGCCTCGGGTGGAATCGGATCCGGTCTGGCGGCGTCGGCCAGCGCCGCGACCCCGAGCCCGATCAGAACCGGACGACCGTTCGGCTCCAACAGGATGTCCGCACGCTCGAGCCGGCCATGCACGACGCCGACGGCGTGCGCGGCGGCCAGGGCCTGCGCGATCGGCAGACCGATCGTGACGACCTCACCGGGGTCCAGGTCCCCGCGGGCGGCGAGCAGCCGCGCGAGGCTGACACCGCCGACGACCGGCTCGGTGATCAACGCCAGGCCCTCCGCGGTCGGCAACACCGCCACGACCGGCACCAGATGGGGATGCTCCAGGTCCACGAGGGCCCGGGCCGCGATGACCGCCGCGGAACGCAGCACCGGGTCCGGCGCCAACCGCACCCGCCGCACCACGCACTCGATTCCGGACTGGTCGAACTGACCCGACCAGAGCTCTCCAGAGCCGGCGTCCCGCAGGCGGGAACGCATGCTCACCCCCGGGACCTCGGGTACGCCGCCGACGCGCCGGGCCGGCCTGTCCGCGGAATCGTCGGTGAAGGTCACAAGAAGCGACGCTAGGCTCAAACCGGTCCGGTCTGCCTACCTCTTCGTCCGGTTGTGGATAACTTTTTACGATCCACCGCGGGGTATGCGATCGACGACCGTCACATGCGACAGCCTTCAGAGAGCGACGAACCCGTGCAGATCCTCGCCACCAGCGGTGGCTTCCTTCCGGACGGCCGCTACGGAGCCAAGGTCGGTCCCATCCTCCATCACGCCATCAGTCTGTCCGCGGCGGGCGCACGGCCCCGGGTCTGCCTGCTGCAGACCGCCCTGGGCGACGACCAGGCCGCCTACGCCCGCGGGTACGCGGCGTTCAACCGCGACCGGCCCGACGTGCTGCTCTCCCATCTCACGCTGTTCCCGATGCCGAACATCGCCGACATCCGCGCCCATCTGCTGGCGCAGGACGTCGTCTGGGTCGGCGGGGGCAGCGTCGCCAACCTGCTCGCGGTCTGGGCCGTGCACGGGCTCGGTGAGATCTTCCGAGAGGCGTGGGAGGCGGGGGTCGTGCTCGGTGGAGTCTCCGCCGGTTCACTGTGCTGGCATGTGGGCGGCACCACCGACTCCTTCGGCCCGGCTCTCCGCCCGGTGACGAACGGCCTCGGCCTGCTGCCCTTCAGCAACACCCCGCACTACGACTCGGAGGCCAGCCGGCGGCCGCTGTTCCAGCGGCTGGTCGCCGAGGGCACGCTGCCGGCCGGATGGGCGACCGACGACGGAGTGGGTCTGCACTTCCACGGCACCGATCTCGTCGAGGCGGTGGCCGACCGGCCCGGGGTGCACGCCTGGCGGGTCGAACGCGGTCCGGACGGCACCGCCGTGGAGACCGCGGTGGTGCCCCGCCTGCTACCCGCGGTGCCCCGCGACTGAGCCGGCAGGCTTATGATTGTGGATGTTCTCGGCTTTCCGCGGCCTCCCACCGCGAAGCATGGGACAGACAGCGCTTCCTCGCCAAAATCCGCTTGGCCGCGGAGCCTCCCCTCCTTCGAACCGGTCGCCGAGCAAGCTGAGCAGATGGAGCTGGTGGTATGACCGCCGTCGCCCCCGAGGGTCGCCCGCTGCTGCGCATCGAGGCCCGTAATGCGCAGACGCCGATCGAACGCAAGCCATCGTGGATCAGGACTCGGCTGCGCACCGGTCCGCAGTACCAGGACGTCAAGGGGCTGGTCCAATCGGCCGGGCTGCACACGGTGTGCGAGGAAGCCGGCTGTCCCAACATCTACGAATGCTGGGAGGACCGCGAGGCGACCTTCCTGATCGGCGGGGAGGTCTGCACCCGCCGCTGCGACTTCTGCCAGATCGACTCCGGGCGGCCTGCCCCGCTCGACCATGACGAGCCGCGCCGGGTGGCGGAGTCCGTCGCCACCATGGGCCTGCGGTACGCGACGGTCACCGGAGTCGCTCGGGACGACCTCGCGGACGGCGGCTCGTGGCTGTACGCGGAGACGGTCCGCCAGATCCACGCACGCTCGGCCGATACCGGCGTGGAGGTCCTGATCCCGGACTTCGGCGGCCGGCCCGACCAGTTGGGCGAGGTGTTCGAGGCGGCGCCCGAGGTACTCGCCCACAACCTCGAAACCGTACCCCGGATCTTCAGGCGGATCCGGCCGGCGTTCCGGTACGAGCGCTCACTCGACGTGCTGCGCCAGGCCCGCCAGGCCGGGCTGGTCACGAAGTCGAACCTCATCCTGGGTCTGGGTGAGACGGCGGAGGAGATCCACACGGCCCTGCGGGATCTGCGGTCGGCGGGGTGTGAGCTGCTCACCGTGACCCAGTACCTGCGCCCGACGCCGCGGCACCATCCGGTCGAGCGGTGGGTGCGGCCGGAGGAGTTCCTCGACTGGGGACGTGTCGGCGCGGAGCTCGGGTTCTCCGGGGTGATGTCCGGTCCGCTCGTCCGGTCTTCCTACCGGGCCAGCCGCCTCTACCAGCAAGCGATGACGGCACGTGACCAGGACCGCAGCGAAATGTCCGTTCCCCCGGAAAGTGTGTCGGAGAACTCTCACGGGCAACGGCCGAGTCCGTGGTGACCATTCCTCGAAGCGGCTAGAATTAGCTTAGCGTTACCCCCTCGTTACATGGGGGTCATCCTCTTCGCCCATCATCGAGGTGTGTGCCCACGACCGTGCCGGGAGGTCGTTCCCATCGTGCTCCGTTCACTGCTCAGCGTTCTCGAAGAAGTGACCCTGCTGCTGCTGCCGCACGGAGGTCAGAAGACCGCGCGTCGTAACGCCTGGCGGGCGGCCACCGATCTGCACGTGACGACCGGCTATCGATGGATGGATACCACCGTGCCGCTTTCGGTCACGTCGGTCACGCCCGCGCCACCCCGAGTCACCACCCCGGGCCGCCGCCCCGCGTCCGCGCGCGGTCGCCGCCCAGCCCTGATCCGCGTCACGCCCTGATCACGCCCGACAGTCAGATCCGCCGGACTTCCCGCCGGCCAACGGCGATCAGCGGGCGCGGGACGAGCATGCCGCTGGCCAGGAGGCCGTAGGCTCGCGGTCATGGCACTGAAGAAGAAGCCGACGGACGCCCCGGGGCCGGCGGCCCCTGGGGCGGCGGGGAAGGACCAGTCGGCGGGCGCAGCCGACAAGAACGGCGCGGCTGGCAGACGCGGCACCAATCCTGGCGCCGCGGGGAAGACCCCCGGTGCGGCCGGCAAGGGTGGCGCGGCCGGTCGGAACGGCCGCAGCGGCGAGGCGGGACCGGGAAAGGGATTCACCACTCGGGTCGCCCAACTCCGGATGATCTACAAGGTCACCCGGCAACGCGATCCCCGGGCGCTCTGGATCACCCTGGCGGGCTTCCTCGCTCCGGTCGCCGTCGGCATTGTGCCCGCAATCTTCGTCGGTCCGCTGTACCTGTGGATTCCGATCGCCCTTCTGCTCGGGGTGGTCGTCTCCCTGAACCTGTTCAGCCGGCGGGTGCAGCGGACCGCCTACGCCGAGATGGAAGGCAAACCGGGCGCCGCCGCCGGAGTGATCGAACGGATGCGGGGAGAGTGGCGCCTCACCCCCGCCGTCGGCGTCAACCGGCATCAGGATGTGGTGCACCGTGTCGTCTGCCGGGCCGGGGTCGTGATCATCGCGGAGGGTCACGGGCGTGGCCCGCGGGAACTGCTCGCCGCCGAGAAGCGCCGGATCCGCAAGGCGGTCGGCGACACGCCGGTGACCGACATCATCATCGGTACCAGTGAGGGGGAGACTCCCCTACCCAAGCTGCAGAGCACCCTGATGCGGCTGCGGCGCACCCTGCGCCGCAGCGAGGTCGATGCCCTTGACCGTCGCCTGCGGGCGATGGGCGGCGCGGCGCTGCCGATCCCGAAGGGACCGATCCCCCGCAACATCCCGCGCGGCGGCCGCATCCGATAGCGCCGCCGCCAGGCGTGGTCCGCTGTGCGGCCCACGGTGGCCCACCCCGAAGCCCCGAAGTGGAGGGGATCCGCGCTACTTCTCGGGGCCGGGCTTCTCGGGGTCGCGCACCACCACGGTCCCGGCGGCGCGATCGTGAAGGCCGCGTAGGTCACGGTCCCAGATGAACACCGGGATGAACAGGCCCAGCAGAACGGTACGCACGACGATCCACGGCCAGGACTGCCGACCGCAGTCACGCAGCCGGATCACGCGGATGCCGGCCAGCCGCATGCCGATCGTCTGACCGGCCGTACCGACGAGGATCAGCTCCTCGAGCAGGAAGAGCGCGTAGATCGCGAGGCCACGCGCGTCTGCGGCGTAGCTCAGTCCGACGATGTACAGCACGCCGACGATCAGGTTCGCGACGACCGCGTCCACGAGGTAGGCCAGCAGACGCGGGCCGAACCCGACCACGGATCCTCGGCCGTCCCGCGGCAACCCGAGGCGTACCCCGGGCGGGGTGTCCCGTGGCAGACCTGGCCCGTCAAGCCAGCCTCCAAGTGCTCGTCCCACGACGCAAGCTTATGTGGCACCGCAACATGCACCCAACTCATCACGTTGAGTGATGAAGTGGGTTTCGGTAACGCTACGGAAACCATCCCGTGATGTCGTACACCGATGACCTGGTGACCGGAGACACGCCAACATGGCGTAACCTGTGGGCCTAAGAAGCGTGACGCGATGCTGGAGGACGAATGTTCACAAAAGCAGAAGACGTGCTTCGCTATATCCGGGACGAAGACGTTCAGTTCATCGATGTCAGGTTCTGCGATCTTCCCGGGATCATGCAGCACTTCACCATCCCGACCCAGGTCTTCGCGGAGTCGGTGTTCACCGAAGGCCTGATGTTCGACGGCTCGTCGATCCGCGGCTTCCAGGCCATCCACGAGTCCGACATGCTGCTGCTACCGGACCCGCACACCGCTTTCGTGGACCCCTTCCGCGAGCACAAGACCCTCGCCATGACGTTCTTCATCCATGACCCGATCACCAAGGAACAGTACTCCCGGGACCCGCGCAACATCGCCAAGAAGGCGGAGGCCTATCTCCGGGGCACCGGCGTCGCGGACACCGCGTATTTCGGTCCGGAGGCGGAGTTCTACATCTTCGACGATGTCCGTTATGACTACAACCCCTACGGGTCGATGCACCAGGTCGACTCGGTCGAGGCCGCCTGGAACACCGCCCGGAAGGAAGAGGGCGGAAACCTCGGGTACAAGCCGAGGTTCAAGGGCGGCTACTTCCCGGTGCCGCCCACGGACCACTTCACCGACCTGCGTTCCGAGATGACCCGGGTGCTCTACGAGACGGGTATCACCGTCGAGATGCAGCACCACGAGGTCGGCACCGCGGGCCAGGCGGAGATCGACATCAGGTACGACACGCTCCTGAAGACCGCCGACAACCTGATGCTCTACAAGTACGTCATCCGCAACGTCGCCCGCGGCCGCGGCAAGACCGTCACCTTCATGCCGAAGCCGCTGTTCGAGGACAACGGATCCGGTATGCACGTCCACTCCAGCCTGTGGAAGGACGGGGAGCCACTCTTCTACAGCCCGAACGGGTACGGCGGTCTCTCGGACACCGCCCGCTACTACATCGGGGGGCTGCTGCACCACGCCCCGGCGCTGCTGGCCTTCACCAACCCCACCACGAACTCCTACCGTCGGCTCGTGCCCGGCTACGAGGCACCCGTCAACCTGGTCTACTCGGCCCGCAACCGGTCAGCGTGCTGCCGCATCCCGCTCAGCGGTGACTCGCCGAAGGCCAAGCGGGTCGAGTTCCGCGTGCCGGATCCGAGCTGCAACCCGTATCTCGCCTTCGCCGCGATTCTGATGGCGGGACTCGACGGCGTGCGGAACAAGATTGATCCGCCGGACCCGATCGACAAGGATCTCTACGACCTCCCGCCGGACGAGTTGGCCGCGGTTCCCCAGGTCCCGGGTTCGCTGGAGAAGGTGCTCGATGCGCTGGAGGCGGACAACGAGTTCCTGCGGGAGGGCGACGTCTTCACCGCGGATCTGATCGAGACCTGGCTGGACTACAAGCGGGTCAACGAGGTCGACGCCATCCGCCTGCGGCCGCATCCATACGAGTTCACCCTCTACTACGACATCTGACGCCCAGCCGTAAGGTTCCGGCCATTGACCCATCGCCGGGCCTCGGGCGATCCGGCGGGCACCGAGGCGGTGACCGCGACCGGGTCCCGGACAGGTGCGGCACCGGTGAACCGCGGGGGTCGGTCACGCTCTTGAGGCGGGGAGCCCTGATTGACCCCTGCGGTTCGTCTGGGCCTTCGCCGCGGCGCCAGAAGGCCTCTTCGAGCCGGGGACGCGTGCGGAAACCAGGTCCCGCCGCCACCTCCGGGCGGAGACCGGCCGAAGGTCCGCCGCTGTCCACCAAGCGCCGGCGAGCGCCGGAAAGATCGCGAACAGGAGATGCCCGGACCCTTTCCCGGGATACCAGGCGAAACCCCGAACCCACATTGAAAATTAGTATACCAATTCCCCGAGGCCCTACTTCGACGACGTCGGAGGCGGGCCTCACGTATATGCGGAACGGCGCGGTCCAGAATACCGGCCATCTCCCTCCGCCGCCCGCCGGGACACCACGACACAAAAGCGGAGTCGGGGACCCCGAAAATCCCGGACGGCAGCCGGCCCCGATCGCCCAGAGCCAGCCTTTCGTGACATAGCAGAGACCAAAAATTAACAATCGCGGAACAGGAAGGTAACTGGGCACGACAAGGCTCCGGTCGAACCCTCCCGTCATTCGCGGCCTGGGTCGGCTGGCCAGGCCGATCACGAAGTCGCTCCGTAACGTGCAGGATCAACCACGGGGAGTATGAGTGAGTTATCAGGCCGAGTACATCTGGATCGACGGCACCGAGCCCGAGCCGCTGATGCGCAGCAAGACCCGCATCATCAGGGACGGTAAGGAACCGGAGATCTGGGGCTTCGACGGCTCGAGCACCAACCAGGCGCCCGGATCGAACTCGGACTGCGTGCTGCGGCCCGTCTTCGTCACGCCCGACCCGCTGCGGGGTGGCGACAACCTCCTGGTGCTCTGCGAGGTCGAGCTGACCGACTTCACGCCGCACCCGACGAACACCCGGGCCGCCGCCCGGACCGTCGCCGAGAAGTACGCCGACATGACGCCGATGTTCGGCATCGAGCAGGAGTACACCTTCTTCAAGGACGGCCGTCCCTACGGCTGGCCGGAGGTCGGCTACCCCGCGCCGCAGGGACCGTACTACTGTGGCGTCGGCGGCTCGAAGATGCCCGGCCGCCAGATCGTCGAGAGGCACGCGCAGGCCTGCCTCGACGCCGGTCTCGCCATCGAGGGCACCAACGCCGAGGTCATGATGGGCCAGTGGGAGTTCCAGATCGGCGTGCTCCCCGCCCCGGCGATCGGCGACCAGATCTGGTTGGGCCGCTGGCTGCTCCACCGGATCGCCGAGGACTACGGCGTCGAGGTGTCGTTCGCCGCCAAGCCGATCCCGGGCGACTGGAACGGCGCCGGCGCGCACACCAACTTCTCCACCAGGCAGACGATGGAGGGCTGGGACGCCATCGTCGCCTGCTGCGAGGCGCTCGGCACCCGGGTGCTGGAGCACGTGACCCACTACGGTCACGGCATCCAGGACCGGCTGACCGGTAAGCACGAGACAGCTCCGTGGAACAAGTTCTCCTGGGGCGCCTCCGACCGCGGCGCGTCGATCCGCATTCCGTGGGCTGTCGAGAAGGCCAAGAAGGGCTGGCTGGAAGACCGCCGCCCGAACGCGAACATGGACCCGTACCTGGTCTCCGCGCTCATGATCGACACCTGCTGCAGCGCCTTGGCCGGCGACAAGCCGACGCTGTTCGTGCCGTCCCAGACCACCCCGACCCCGGCCGAGGCGACCGTCTGACGAACGGTCACCATCCCGGAGTACAGGCGGCCGTGGCGGTGCTCCCGACGACACGACCGCCTGCCGCCCGGTCTTACGGTGGCGCGGTTCCGGCACCACCGGACGTACTAGCCGAAATCCGCGGTCCGCTCGCGCGCGAACACCTCCTCGACGACGGCGCGGGCCAGCGCCGCCGACCGGCGGTGCTCGGCGACGAGCTCGCCGGCCCGGTCGGAGGGGTATCCCGCCGCGCTCGCCATCGCCTCCAGACCGGGCGGGCGGTCGGGGACGACGTCCGGACGCGGCCAGCCGGCCAGCGTGCTCGCGTTGCGGATGCGGGAGGCGGACATCCAGGCCGCGCGCAGGATCTCCGCCTCGCTCGCGTCGAGCAGACCGGCGACGACCGCGGCCCCCAGGCCTTCGAGCGTCGACGTCGTGCGCAGCGTGGGAATCTGCCGGCCGTGGCGCAACTGGAGGATCTGCACCGCCCATTCCACGTCGGTCAGCCCCCCGGGGCCGAACTTCAGGTGCAGCGTACGATCGACTCCCCGTGGGATCCGTTCCCGCTCCATCCGCCCGCGCAGGCGGATGATCTCGTCCAGGGCGCCCGCGGGAAGCGTGGTCGGGTAACGCACCATGTCCGCCAGCCGGCAGAACCGGTAGGCGAGCCCGGGATCACCGGCCAGGGGCTCCGCCCGCAGCAGCGCCTGCGACTCCCACTCCTGCGACCACCGTTGGTAGTAGGCCGCGTACGCCTCCAGCGTGCGCGAGGCCGGGCCGCTGCGCCCCTCCGGACGCAGCGCCGTGTCCAGGCGCAGCGCCGGATCGGGTCCGGGAACGGCCAGCAGCCGGTGCAGCTCACCGACCACCTCGGCGACGGCCCTGCTCGCCCGGTCCGCCGACGCTCCTGGCCTGGCCTCGTGCACGAACAGCACGTCGGCGTCGCTGCCGTAGGACATCTCCGCGCCGCCGAGCCGGCCCATCGCGATCATCGAGATCCGCGCCGGCAACGACTCCGGGTCACCTCCGGCGACCCTGCGCTCGGCGACGAGCAGGGACGCGGCAATGGTGGCGGCCGCGGCGTCCGCCAGCGCCCGGCCCACGGCTGCGACGTCCTGCAGGCCGAGCAGGTCCGCGCAGGCGACCCGGACCAGTTCGACGCGGCGCACCGCCCGGGCCCGCCCGACGGCCTCCTCCCAGTCGGGGTTGCGGTGGGCGATCGCCACCATGGTCCGGACCAGTGCCTCCCGCGGCACCGGGACGAGATCGTCCTCGGTGCGCAGCAGCCGCACCGACTCCGGCGCACGGGCCATCAGGTCCGCCACGTACCGGCTGGTCGCGAGCACCCGGGCGAGCCGGTACGCGGCGCCGGCAGAGTCCCGCAGCAGCCGCATATACCACGGGGTACGCCCGAGTGCCTCGCTGACCCGCCGATAGGCCAGCAGCCCGGCGTCGGGATCGGGGGCGTCGGCGAAGGTGGGCAGCATCGTCGGCAACAGGTGGCGTTGGATCGCGGCCGTCCGGCTCACCCCGCTGGTCAGCGCCTCGATATGGCGCAACGACCGGTCCGGCGCGGCGAAGCCGAGCGCGGCCAGCCGGTCGGCCGCCTCCTGGGGGGTGAGGCGGATCTCCTCCGTCGACAGGCGGGCGACCGCCTCCAGCAACGGCTGGTAGAAGAGCTTCTCGTGCAGCGATCGGACGGATCGGACCACCCGAGCGTGGGCCTCCTCGAACGCCTCCGCCGTGCGCAACCCCATCGACCGGGCCAGCCAGCGCAGCTCGGTGGAATCCCGGGGCAGCGTGTGCACCCGGCGCAGCCGTTGCAGCTGAAGGCGGTGCTCGGCGTTACGGAGAAAACGGTAGGCGTCGGCGAGCCCGGCCGCGTCGCGCCGACCGACGTAGCCGCCGCGGGCCAGACCGTCGATGGCGCCCAGGGTGGAGGCGACCCGCAGCTTGGCATCCACCCGGCCGTGGACGAGTTGCAGCAGCTGGACGGCGAACTCGACGTCGCGCAGGCCGCCCGGGCCCAGCTTGAGATTGCGCTCCGCCTCCGCGCGGGACAGTGTCGACTCCACCCTGCGCCGCATCGCCCGCACGTCGGCCACGAAGCCGGGACGGGAGGCCGCCGTCCACACCATGGGCGCGACCATCGCGCAGAACTCGGCGCCCAACGCCAGGTCTCCCGCGATCGGGCGGGCCTTGAGTAACGCCTGGAACTCCCAGGTCCGGGCCCAGCGACGGTAGTAGGCGTGGTGGCTGGCGAGCGTGCGGACCAGGGCACCGTCCCGGCCCTCCGGGCGAAGCCCCACATCGACCTGGAACAGCGCACCGGCAGCGGTGACGGTGCCGGCGGCCCGGACCAGCCCCTCCGCCAGCCGCGTCGCCGCCGTCAGTACCGCCGGCCCGGCCGGTTCCGCCCCGCTCTTCCCCCCGTTCGCCGTACCGTTCGCCGCATCGCGCGGTGCCGTCGGCTCGGCGACGAACACAACATCGACGTCGCTGACGTAGTTCAGTTCCCGTCCGCCGCACTTGCCCATGCCGATCACGGCGAGCCGGACCGGGGGCAGCCGCGGGTCGAGCCCGGCACGGGCGACCGCCAGCGCCGCGTCCAGCGCGAATCCTGCCAGATCGGCGAGTTCGGCCGTGGCCTCGTCGAGTGGCACCGCGCCGGTCAGGTCCCGCGCCGCGAGGACCAGCAGCGCCCTGCGGTACGCGATCCGCAGGGCGTCGAGGATCTGGGGACCGTCGCCCGCCGCCCGGGGCGCCGGATCGTCCTGATCCGCGCCGACCGCGCGCAGCAGACCCGCCCGCACGCTCGCCGCATCCGGCGGGGTGGTGACCACCTCGTCGGCTTCCAGGATGCGCCAGTCCGCCGGATGGCGGGCAAGATGATCGCCAAGCGCGATGCTCGCGCCGAGCACGGCGGCGAGCCGGTCCCGCAGCCCCTCGTGGCGGGCCAGCGCGCCGACGAGGGCCGCGCCCCCGGCCGGGCCGAGGGCGTCCACGAGCCGGTCCAGCGCGGCGAGAGCCCGGTCCGGATCGGCCGCGGCCGCCAGCGAGCCGGCCACGACATTGGCCTCGAGCCGTTCCTCGCGCACGATTCCCACGGTGGCGGGACCGGGCAGGACATCCCTGCCGGCGGTGGGCGGCTGGACGGCCGGAGTGAGCAGGCCGAGGCGGCGCATCGTCGTCTCGACCCGGTCGACGTCGGTGAAGCCGAGCCGCGCGAGCTGCGCGGCGACCGAACTCCCCCGCGGATGGGCCGGGACCGATCCCGCCCCGACTGGTCCCGGCCCGACCGTGGGGGGCCGGGTGCCGGTCCGCCCGGTCATAGCACCGGCAGGTACCGGTCGATCTCGAACGGGGTCACCTGCCGACGGTATTCCAGCCACTCGGCCCGCTTGTTCCGCAGGAAGAAGTCGAACAACTCGTCGCCGAGGGTCTCCCGCACAAGCGCGGAATGCTCCATCACCTTGACCGCCTCGGCGAGCGAGCCGGGCAGGGCGGTGATCCCGCGCTCACGGCGCTGCGTGTCGGTGAGCGTCCAGACATCGTCCGCCGAAGCCGGTGGCAGCTCATAACCGCCCTGGACACCCCGCAGGCCGGCTGCCAGCACCAGGGCGAAGGTGAGATACGGGTTGCACGCGCTGTCCGGCAGCCGGAACTCCACCCGGGTGGCGTTGGATTTGTGGAGCTTGTAGAGCGGAACCCGCACGAGCGCCGAACGGTTGTTGTGGCCCCAGCACACATAGGCCGGCGCCTCCAGCACCTCGCCGACCCGCTGGTCGCCGATGAGCCGCTTGTAGGAGTTCACCCACTGGTTGGTCACCGCGGTGATTTCGGCGGCGTGCGCGAGGAGCCCGGCGATGAAGGCCTTCGCCACCTTGGACAGCTGATAGTCGTCGGTCGGGTCGTGAAAGGCGTTACGGTCGCCCTCGAAAAGGCTCAGATGGGTGTGCATCCCCGACCCGGCCTGGTTACCGAACGGCTTGGGCATGAAGGTGGCGTAAATACCCTGCCGCAACGCCACCTCCCTGACCACCTGGCGGAAGGTCATGATGTTGTCGGCGATGGTGAGGGCGTCGGCGTAGCGAAGATCGATCTCCTGCTGGCCGGGGGCCACCTCGTGGTGGCTGAACTCCACCGAGATGCCCAGCCGTTCGAGCATGCTGATGGCCTGTTGCCGGAAATCATGGCTGATGTCATTGGGGGTCAGGTCGAAGTAGCCTGATTCGTCCACCGGCGGGGGCACCGGGCCACCCCGCTTCGGCGGCTCCCTGAGCAGGAAGAACTCGATCTCCGGATGGGTGTAGAACGTGAACCCCGCGTCGGCCGCCCTGGCCAGCGCGCTCCGCAGCACCCAGCGCGAGTCGGCGGCGGCGGGCGTGCCGTCCGGCATCACGAGGTCGCAGAACATCCGGGCCGTAAGCGGATGTTCACCGCGCCAGGGAAGCACCTGGAAGGTGGAGGGGTCGGGCCGGGCCAGCATGTCGGCCTCGTGTACCCGCGCAAAGCCCTCAATGGCGGATCCGTCGAAACCGATACCCTCCGCCAGCGCCCCCTCCAGCTCCGCGGGGGCGATCTCCACCGACTTCAGGTACCCGAGTACGTCGGTGAACCAGAGCCGAACGAAGCGGATGTCCCGCTCCTCCAGAGTCCGGAGAACGAACTCCTGCTGTTTGTCCATAGTGCCTCCGCGCTGAGGATGTGGACTCGACGATACGGGCCACCCGATGTGCTTATCCCGACCCTAGCGACTACATCCGTTCATCGCCGTGATGTTGCCTGGTAGCAACCCGTCCGCCAACGGCGTGTTACCTACCCTCCCGACACGGGACCTAACGGCCCACGCCGCGACCACCTACGCTGCAACCATGGCCCAGCTGCGGATCGCCCTCGCCCAGGTGGACACGACCGTCGGGGACCTCGCCGGTAACGCCGACCTGGTCAGCACCTGGACGAAACGGGCCGTCGCCGACGGCGCTCATCTGATCGCCTTCGGTGAACTCACGTTGACCGGCTATCCGCCGGAGGACCTCGTCCTGCGCCGCTCCTTCGTCGCCGCGAGCCAGCGGGCGCTGGTAGCTCTGGCCCGCCGGCTGGCCGAGGAGGGGTGTGGCGAGATCGCCGTCGTCGTCGGCTACCTCGACGCATCCGCGCAACCCGCGCCGAATGTGGGACGCCCGGCCGGTGAACCGCAGAACGCCGCCGCGGTGCTCTGGGGCGGCGAGGTCGTCGCACGTTACGCCAAGCATCACCTGCCGAACTACGGCGTCTTCGACGAGTTCCGCTACTTCGTGCCCGGCATGGCCTTTCCGGTGCTGCGGCTGCACGGGATCGACGTGGGCCTGACGATCTGCGAGGACCTGTGGCAGCAGGGCGGGCCGATCACCGTGGCCCGCCGGTCCGGGGTCGGCCTCGTCCTGTGCATCAACGGCTCCCCTTACGAGCAGGGGAAGTCCTTCCAGCGCGACGCCCTGTGTGCCGAGCGCGCCCGGGAGGCCGCGGCCGCCCTGGCCTACGTCAACCTTGTCGGCGGGCAGGACGAGCTGGTCTTCGACGGGGACTCCCTCGTCGTCGACGCCGCGGGGGAACTCGTCGCGCGGGCGCCGGTCTTCAGCGAGGCGCTGCTGATCACCGACCTGGACCTGCCCGCGGCCGGTTCCGGCCCGGCGCGGGCGGTGTCCGGGGCCGTTGACGCCGGGGCCGTTGACGCCGGGGCCGTTGACGCCGGGGCCGTTGACGCCGAGGACGGCACGACGATGACGGTGACGCGCACGGTACTGGCCGCCGAGCCGCTGGCACCGTTCGCCCCCCTGCCGCCGGTCGTCGCCGACCGCCCCGAGCCCGCCGGGGAGCTGTACACCGCGCTGGTCACCGCCACCCGCGACTACATCCGTAAGAACGGCTTCTCCTCGGTGGCGCTCGGGCTGTCCGGCGGTATCGACTCCGCGCTCGTCGCGACCATCGCGGTCGACGCGATCGGCGCCGACGCCGTCCACACTGTCGCCCTGCCCTCGGGCTACTCGTCGGGGCATTCGGTGACCGACGCCGCCGAACTCGCCCGCCGCCAGGGCACGCGGCACGCCGTGGTGCCCATCGAGCCGATCGCCGCCGCGTTCCGCGCCGCCGCCGCCGCCCTCGGCGGGTTGCACGGCCTCGCGGACGAGAACCTGCAGGCCCGGGTACGCGGAACGCTGCTCATGGCGTTGTCGAACCAGCATGGGCACCTGATCCTCACCACCGGCAACAAAAGCGAGCTGGCAACGGGGTTCTCCACCCTCTACGGAGACAGCGCCGGCGGCTACGCCCCCATCAAGGACGTCTCGAAGACCCGCGTCTGGGGGCTGGCGCGCTGGCGCAACGCCGCCGCGGAGAAGCGTGGCGAGGTGCCACCCATTCCCGAGGAGATCATCGTCAAGGCGCCGTCCGCCGAGCTCGCCCCGGGTCAGCTCGACTCCGACCGGCTGCCCGACTACGGCATCCTCGATCCCGTCCTGGACGACTACGTCAGCCACGACCGGGGCCGGGCCGAGCTGATCGCGGCCGGGCACGATCCGGCCGTGGTGGACAAGGTGATCCGGCTCGTCGACCTCGCCGAGTACAAGCGCCGCCAGAACCCGCCCGGGCCGAAGGTGACCTCCAAGGCGTTCGGCCGCGACCGCCGACTGCCGATCACCTCCCGCTGGCGCGAGAACCCGCCGGCCTGACCAGCCGCGCGGGCCGGGGCCAGCCGCGCGGCTCAGACCTGGCGGCGGCGCTCCACCGCGTCGAGGATCTCCGCGACGGCCTCGTCCACCGGCACGCCATTACGCTGCGTCCC
This sequence comes from Frankia sp. BMG5.23, assembly GCF_000685765.2. Lineage (NCBI taxonomy): Bacteria > Bacillati > Actinomycetota > Actinomycetes > Frankiales > Frankiaceae > Frankia > Frankia sp. BMG5.23. Next base: position 27,957 of record NZ_JDWE01000026.1, on the reverse strand, counting down.
GTCTCGAAAACGGAACGACACCGCACCCTGGGCGACATCGGAATCTCCGGCCAGCAGCATGAACGGCACCTTCTGCTTCTGCGCCGTACGGATCTTCTTCTGCATCCGGTCGTCGGAGGAGTCGACCTCCACCCGAAGGCCGTGTGCGGCGAGCCGCCGGGCGACCTCGTCCAGGTACGGCACGTGCTCGTCGGTGATCGGGATGCCGACCACCTGCACCGGCGCGAGCCACGGCGGCAGTGCCCCGGCATAGTGCTCCAGCAGGATGGCGAAGAACCGCTCGATGGTGCCGAACAACGCCCGATGGATCATGAACGGCCGCTGCCGGGTCCCGTCCGCGGCCTGGTACTCCAGGCCGAAGCGCCGCGGCAGCTGGAAGTCCACCTGGATGGTGGACAGCTGCCAGGTCCGGCCGATGGCGTCACGGGCCTGCACGGAGATCTTCGGCCCGTAGAAGGCACCGCCGCCCGGGTCCATCACCAGTTCCAGGTCCTGCTTCTGCGCGGCCTCCCGCAGCAGTTCGGTGGCCTGCGCCCACTCCTCGTCGGTGCCGACGGCCTTGCCCGCCGGCCGGGTCGACAGCTCCAGGTAGAAGTCGGTCAGCCCGAAGTCGCGCAGCAGCCCGAGCACGAACGTCAGCACGCTGTCGAGCTCGGTGGGTAGCTGCTCGCGGGCGCAGAACAGGTGCGCGTCGTCCTGGGTGAGCCCGCGCACCCGGGTCAGGCCATGGACCACGCCGGACTTCTCGTAGCGGTAGACCGTGCCGAACTCGAACAGCCGCAGCGGCAGCTCCCGGTACGACCGGCCCCGCGACCGGAAGATCAGGATATGCATCGGGCAGTTCATCGGCTTGAGGTAGTAGTCGGTGCCGCCGTCGAGCTGCATGGGCGGGTACATGCCCTCGGCGAACCAGTCCAGGTGCCCGGAGATCTGGTAGAGCTCCGACTTGGTGATGTGCGGGGTGTTGACGAACGAGTACCCGGCCTCGATGTGCCGGCGCCGCGAGTAGTCCTCCATCGCGGTGCGGATCGCGCCGCCCCTGGGGTGGAAGACCGCCAGCCCCGGGCCGATCTCGGTCGGGAACGAGAACAGGTCAAGCTCCGCGCCGAGCTTGCGGTGATCGCGCTTCTCGGCCTCGGCCAGCCTGGTCTGGTAGGCCTTGAGCGCGTCGCGCGACTCCCACGCGGTGCCGTAGATGCGCTGCAGCTGCGGGTTCTTCTCGCTCCCCCGCCAGTAGGCCGCGGCGGAACGCAGGATCGCGAAGGCCGGGATGGCCCGGGTGGTGGGCACGTGCGGCCCGCGGCAGAGGTCCTTCCAGCACAGCTCGCCGGTCTTCGCGTCGAGGTTGTCGTAGATGGTCAGCTCGCCCGCCCCGACCTCGACACTCGCCTCGGCGTCGTCGGCCGCCGTGTCACTCGACTTCAGCCCGATCAACTCGATCTTGTACGGTTCGTCAGCGAGCTCCGCGCGGGCCTCGGGCTCGGTGACGACCCGCCGGGAGAAGCGCTGGCCGGCCCTGATGATCGCCTGCGCCCTCTTCTCGATGGCCCTGAGGTCGTCCGGGGTGAACGGGGACTCGACGTCGAAGTCGTAGTAGAAACCGTCGTCGATGGGCGGCCCGATGCCCAGGCGTGCCTTCGGGAAGAGCTCCTGGACCGCCTGGGCGACGACGTGCGCGGTGGAGTGCCGGACGATCGCCCGCCCGGCCGGCGAGTCGATCATGATCGGCTCGACGACGACCCCGTCGGCGAGAACATGAGCGAGATCACGCTGCTGACCGTCAACCAGAGCCGCGATCACGTTCCGGTCGTCGGCGAACAGCTCGGCGGCCGTCGTCCCGGTCGGCACCACCCGCGGATCGCTGCGCTGGGCGTGCTGAACGGTAACGCGGACGTCGGACACCGAATCTCTCCTGTTGCGCTGGGAACACGGATGCGGGGATCGCGTCGCCGGTGCGTCGCCGGCCGGCAGGCGGCCCCGCGGCGGGCCTTCCTGGCCCGTTCGCGATGCTACTCGCGGACGCATGGTGCCCCCGGCGAGCGGGATGCTCAGCGTGACGGGTGCGGCTCAGCGTGACGAGCGTGGCTCAGCGTCACGCGGGCGCCTCCGCCGTCGGCCGCGCACCCTGCCGGCAGCGGATGCCACCGAGGATGGTGTCGACGATCTTCGCGATCCGCGTTCCGCTCACCTCGCAGTCACCACTCATGTACTGCCGATAGGCGACCGGCCCGACCAGCATGTCGACGACGAGGTCGACGTCGACGTCCGCGGCGAGTTCCCCCGATTCGATGCCGCGCCGGAGCATGGCGGCCGCTTTCTCCCGCGACGGCTCGATCACCTTCTGCGAGTAGGTGGCGAACAACTCCGGGTGCGTGCTCCGCTCGGCGACGAGCTTCGGCATGATCCGCCCGGACAACGACTGGAGGTTGTGCCGGCGCAGCGCGTTCAGCCAGGCCACCAGGTCGTCGCGCAGGGAGCCGGTCTCGACCGCGTCGAGGCTGTCGGCCAGGGTGTCCAACGCGTCCCCGATCAGGGCGTCCTTCGTTGGCCACCGGCGATAGACCGTCGCCTTGCCGACCCCGGCGCTGGTCGCCACCGCCTCCATCGACAGGCTCGCGAAGCCGACCGTCGCGAGCTCGTGCAGCGCGGCATCGATGATCGCCTCATCGCAGCGGGTGTCCCTCGGACGACCGGGAGCGCGGGAGACGCGGACCCCGGAGGGCACCCGGTCGGACGGTCGCCGAGGATGCGCAGCGCGCACGTCCCGGGTGGCCATCAGGCGGGACACCGGCCTGATCCCCCGCCCGCTCCGTCGCCGCCGTGCCGATGCATCCGCATGGAAAGGCCACCCGCCACCTTGATCGCGCCGCACGTTCTCGCCGCACTTCAAGATCAGCATACGTCCCAGCCGGTCAAGACGCATCCGTTTGCCATGGCAGCGGCGTGGCGTGCGTCGCGTTCCACCCCGATCGGGCCACGGTCCACCACGAAACCACCGCCCGAACGCCCCAGCCCGAACAGCCACCTCGGGGCTGGGTGGATCTGCTCCACCACGGGCTCTCCGCGTGGCGGCCGTTGGTGGCAGCATGAGGGGGACGCCGGGACGCCCAGCGCCCGGACGGACGTACAGGAGCGCTCATGGATGCTTCAGACACACCCACCCACCCGGCGCCCCACCCGGCGGACCCGGCGGCGACGCCCTACGGCGCGCCGACCACGCCGCCGCGGCCGCTCCGGTCCCGTTTCACAGTGCGCGACGTCGCCGCGGCGAAGAACCGGGGCGAGAAGTGGTCGATGCTGACCGCGTACGACGCCACCACCGCCGCCGTCTTCGACGAGGCGGAGATCCCCGTCCTGCTGGTCGGGGACTCGGCCGCCAACGTCGTCTACGGCTACGACACGACCGTGCCGATCACCGTCGATGAGCTGCTGCCGCTGGTCCGGGCGGTGGTCCGCGGAGCACCGCACGCGATGGTCGTCGCCGATCTGCCCTTCGGGTCGTACCAGGGGGGGCCTGCCGAGGCACTGGCGAGCGCTACCCGCTTCCTCAAGGAGGGCGGGGCGCACGCGGTGAAACTCGAGGGCGGTTCCCGGGTGGTCCGGGCGGTGGACGCCCTGGTCGGCGCCGGCATCCCCGTTATCGGGCATCTGGGGCTGACCCCGCAGAGCATCCACACCATCGGGGGCTACCGGGTCCAGGGCCGCGACGAGGCCGGCGAGATCCTGCTGGCCGACGCGCTGGCGCTCGAGGCGGCCGGCGCGTTCGCGGTCGTGCTCGAGGTGGTTCCCGCCGATCTGGCCACCCGGGTGACGAAGGAGTTGCGCATCGCCACCGTAGGTATCGGAGCCGGCTCGGGATGCGATGCCCAGGTGCTGGTCTGGCAGGACATGGCCGGGCTGAGCGGCGGCCGCACGCCACGGTTCGTCAAGCGGTACGCGGATCTGCGCACGATTCTCGCGGACGCCGCCCGAGCCTACCGCGCGGACGTCCGGGACGGCAGGTACCCGACGATCGAGCACAGCTACTGATCAGTCACCCGGCCGGCGGTGCCGGCGGCGCTGTCACCCCGGTCCATCGCCGGTCCGGGCCAGCGCCGCCGCGAGCACGGACCACGCATCGACCAGGGACGGGCCGTACCAGGTCAGCAGGCGGCCGGACACGCAGACCGCGGGCGCGCTGAAGGTCTCGGGCCCGTCCGACGGGCTGAAGGGGTACGGCTCGTCGGGCAGGACCACCAGGTCATGGGGCGGGACGGCCGCGGGATCGATCCGAGGGTAGCGGTCCGGCGAGTCCGCCAGCACGTTGTCGACCCCCAGTCGGCGCAGCACGTCGCCGGTGAAGGTGTCCCGGCCGACCGCCATCCACGGCCGGCGCCAGATCGGCACCAACGCCCGCCGTCGCGGTCCGGCGGCCGGCACGGCCCAGGCCTGCCGGGCGACGTCGAGCCAGCCGGGACGAGCCAACCCGCAGGCCAGGCGCAGCATCCGGTCCAGGCTCACCAGAGCCTGATCGACCGTGGTGGGGGCGGTGACCCACACGGCGAACCCGGCCCGGCGCAGCGCGGCGAGGTCGGGTTCCCTGTTCTCCTCGGCGTTCGCGCAGACCAGGTCCGGGGCCAGGGAGACGATGGTGTCGAGGTCGGGGTTCTTCGTCCCCCGGACCCGAGCGACGGCCAGCCCCGCGGGATGGCTGCACCAGTCGGTGGCACCCACCAGCAGACCGGGCGCGGTGACGGCGATCGACTCGGTGAGGCTGGGAACGAGCGAGACGATCCGTTCCACCCGCGCCGGAACCGCCACCGGGTGGCCCAGGTCGTCCCGGGGGGCCGTCCCCGCCTCTCCTTCCCGCCCATTCGCCACCGCGGCCACATCCAAACGGGCCACATCCAAACGGGCCACGTCCGGACGTAGCCCGTCCGGACGCCGCTCAGACATCGGTGACCCGCAGGCCGGCGTGTGACTTGTACCGGCGATTGACCGAGATCAGGTTCGCGGTCAACGCCTCGACCTGACCGGCGTTGCGCAACGCGCCGGCGTAGATGCCCCGCATGCCGGGAATGCGCTCGGCGAGCGCGGCCACCAGATCGGTGGCGGCCCGATCGTCGCCGAGGACCAGGACGTCCGTGTCGATCTTCGTGACCGCGTCATCGGCCAGCAGCACCGCGGAGACGTGGTGGAAGGCCGCCACGATGGTGCTGTCCGGCAGGACGGCGGCCGCCTGCTGCGCGGCGCTGCCCTCGGGCACCGCGAGCGCGAAGGCACCCCCCTTGTCGAAGCCGAGGGGGTTGACGCAGTCGATCACGATCTTCCCGGCCAATGGCTCCCGCAGGGCGGCCAGGGTCTGGCGATGGCCCTCCCAGGGAACCGCGATGATGACGACATCGGCGCGCTCGGCGACCGTGGCGTTGCCCGCGCCCTCGATGCGCAGGCCGGGGCGCGCGAGCGCGGCCGCGGCCTGCTGGCCGCGTTCGGTCGAGCGGGACCCGATCAGTACGAGATGGCCGGCGGCGGCGAACCGCAGGCCGAGGCCCCCGCCCTGCGGACCCGAGCCGCCGAGGATACCGATGGTCAGCGCGGGGACGTCCGGCCGGACGCGGTCAGTCGAAGCCACCCTGCCATCCTGCCCGATCCGGGCTTTGGCCGCCCGGCTGCGTGACACCCGTGAAAGCGTTCCCAGAACGGTGGGAACCAACCCGTTCACCCTCCGACATGACGATGCATGACAAGTACACCCCCTTGCGGACAGCTCCTTGCAATGAGGGACTATGCAGAGACAACGGGACAGCTACGTGCCCGATTTTTCCGAGCTCGCCCCCCGCGGGGAGATCCGGATCGACCGGGTCCATACACGTCGCCACCGGCAGAGGAGCAGCCCACGTGACTGACAGCTACAGCTCTTGGACCGCGACACTTGGTGAGCGAGTAGACACGAAAAGCGAAACCGCCGGTACTTCCAGGAACCCCGCGCGCGCATTGGTCTCAGATGGGCCGTACCGTTCCGTTTCACACACATCGAGCAGATCTTCGGAGTCAGGCGAGAGAGGTCGAGCAATGGCGGACGTGTCGGTTCGCTTCGCGATGACAAACGACAGCGAAGTGGTGCTGAACCTGTCGCTGCCGCAGGCACTGCGCCTGATGGAAGCGATCGCCCGCAAGGTGGGCGAAACCCTGGCCGAGCGCAGCACGCAGACGGTCGGCGGTGTCGGCGGTGTTCCCGCCTCGGCCCCTTCCAACGGGATGCCCAGCCTGGGGCCGTACACCCCATCCTGAGCATCCACGTGCCGCGCCGGTCCACCTGTCCCCACGCGACGGCATCGCGCCACTTGGCGCGTTCTCACGGGGACAGTCCCGGGTGGACATCCGCCCGGGACACCGACCATCGCTCAGAACCGGGGCGGTGCCCCGGCGAAACTCACGGGTCCGTCATGCACGGGCCCGTCACGCACCGGTCCGTCCGCGGGCCCCAGGTCCGGGAGTGGTGACCGATCGAGCCCAGGGCCGCGCCCAAGGCGCGTGGATGCGAGGCCGCGTACACCTCGCGAAGCCGGTCCACCGTCACCAGGGTGTAGATCTGGGTGGTACTGACCGAGGCGTGTCCCAGCAGCTCCTGCACCACCCGGACGTCGGCGCCGCCGTCGAGCAGGTGGGTGGCGAAGGAATGGCGCAGCACATGGGGTGAGACCCCCTCCACACCGGCCGCGAGCGCCGCCGTACGCAGCACCGACCACGCGCTCTGCCGGGACAGGCGATTACCGCGGCGGGACAGGAAGACCGCGGGCCCCGAGCGGGGGGCGACCAGCGTCGGCCGCCCCACCCGCAGGTAGTCGGCCACCGCGGCGATGGCGTACCGACCGAGCGGGACGATCCGGTCACGTCCGCCCTTGCCATGCAGGCGCACGGAGGCGGCCTCCAGATCGAGATCGTCGACGTCGAGACCGACGGCCTCCGAGATCCGGGCCCCGGTGCCGTAGAGAAGCTCCAGCAACGCGGTCGCTCGCAGACGACGGACGGCCTCGGCCGGTTCCACCGGCTGCGGTCTCCCGGACGGCGGCGGGGATCCCGGCGGGGGCGCACCCGCGGCCGCGGCGAGGACGGCCACCACCTGGTCGATGCTCAGGGCCTTCGGTAGCCGCCGGGGAGGCGTCGGCGGTCGAACCGGCCGGGACACGTCCTCGGGGACGTCACCCTCGTCGGCCGCGAAGCGGTGCAGCGACCGGACGGCGACCAGCATCCTCGCGACCGACGCCGCGGCAAGCGGCGGGTGCGTGTCGTCACCGGTGCGCAGCACGGCGGCGAATCCGGCAACCTCCGCCTCACCGACCGCGTCCAACGAGGGCAGACCGCATGCGGAGAGATGATCACAATAGCGGCGCAGGTCGCGACGGTAGGCGAGTACCGAGTTGCGCGCGAGTCCGCGTTCGCCCTCCAGATGGTGGAGATAGCGCTCGATGACGCCGGCAGGCGTGCCACGCAGCTGGGACAGCTGGGACCCGGCTCGATGATCCGCAGGCCGGGGCGGGTCGTCCGGGCCAGCCAGGTCGTCCGGGCCAGCCAGGTCGTCCGGCCCAGCCAGGTCGTCCGGGCCGGGCCGAGGTGCCGACGGACGATGATCCGAGGACCCGCCGACGCCGGATGCCGAGGCCGCGGGGGGGCGCAGCCGGAATACCCGGTCGCCGTCGGTGACTCCCATCATCGAACTGATAGTAGGACCTGCCCCCCGTTCTCCGTTGGTGCCTATCCACATACCGCGTTTCCGCGGCTATCCTGGCGACTTGTGCGGGCGGGCAACGGGTCGTCACGGTACGCCGCACGGCTGGGGGTCGTCATCGCCATGCTCGTCATCCTCACGGGCGCGGGCTGCGGCGGCGACCAGCACGAGCCGTCCGGGGCCGCGATCCCGGCCCGCCCCGGTTCCCAGAACCGGGGCACGGCCGTCTCCGGCGGCCCTTCCGTCTCCGGTTCGGCCCCCGGTTCGGTCGATGACACGCCCGCAGCCGCCACCCGCACGGTCGAGGGCTACTTTCACGAGATCAACGAGGCCGCGCGGGCCGGTCGGGTCGCGGTTATCGCGCCGACGGCGCTCGGTGGCTGCCAGCCCTGCGCCCTCGACGTCGGGGTGACCCGCTCGCTCCAGCAGCGGGGGCTGCGCGCGGACGGGCCGGCCTATCAGCTGAGCGACGTGCTCGCCCGGCCGCGGGTCGGGCTCGTCACCGAGGTGGACTTCACCGTGCGGACCCGGGCGGTGGGGCTGCTGGACCCGGCGGGCCGGCGGGTCTCCGACGCCCCGGCCGTGCCGACCCGGGTCGGCACGGCCGAGCTGTCGCTCACCGACCACGGCTGGCGTATCCAGACCCTGCGCTACGCCCCGGCCCAGGCATGACCACCGGCCCGGGGACGACCGGCCCGCACGCGACCACCGCCGCCCGCACGACCACCGCCGCCCGCACGACCACCGCCGCCCGCACGACCACCGCCGCCCGGCGCCGCACGATCCCGCGCCCGGCGCTGATCGCGGTCGGCGCGCTGCTACTGGTCGGCCTGACCGGCCTCGCCGGCGGCGCGACGCCCGCCGCCGCGGCGCCCGGACGCACCGTCCCGGTGCCCTGCGTCGGCGCGCTGTGGGGTACCTGTGACACTCGGGCCACGGACAACGGCTACCAGTACCGCTACCACGACGGAGCGCTGGAGCGCGTCGGGATCCCGACCGGCTCGGGGGCCCGGCGGAGCGCGGCCTGCGGCCAGGACTGTCCGGACGACCCGGCGGCCGTCTGTGACCTGCTGACCGCGGTCGGGCCGGATCCGGCGATGGACGCGCAGGCGCGGGCCCAGTACGACCAGGCGGTGGCGGGCTGCTTCAACTACCTGCTGCCCGCCGGCGCGGTGCCGATCGCCCAGGTGCAGGCCGCGCTCGCCAACTACCTGCGCGAGAGACTCCTGCCGAAGCCGTCCATCGTCATTGCGCCGTCCGGCCGCAGCTTCGCGAACCTGGCCACGATCCTCTACACCCCGGTGCCCGACTCGTTCACGTTCAACGTCGACCAGCCGGTCGTGGCGACCATCAGTGCCGTTCCCCACTATCACTGGGAGTTCGGCGACGGCGAGACCGGCCCGGACGCTCCCGGCCGGCCCTACGACCCGGCGATCTCACCGCGCGATCATCCCGAGGCCTACGTGGCGCACGGCTACGCCCGGCCGGGCCGGTACCAGGTGACCCTCGCGGTGACCTGGGATGGCACGTTCACCGTTCCCGGGGTCGCGCAGGCGTTCCCGATCGCCGCGGTGACCCTCGCCGCCGCGGCGGGCCTCGTCGTCGACGAGGCCGCCGGCGTGCTGGTCCACAACGACTGACGCCACCGCGGGACCGACGCCACCGCGGAGAAACGGGGGCCGCGGCGCGGCGGTGGCTCAGCCGCGGTGGGCGGGACGAGCGGGCCAGGGTGCGTCGGGTGGGCGCAGACCGGCGTAGTTCTCGGCGCGTGCCCGGGCCGTGGCCAGCAGCCCGATGACCGCCATCGCGTTGGTGATCTCACCGCGCAGGACCCGTTCGACGGCGTCGGTGAAGTCGATGCGGGCGAGACCCATCTCGGCCTCCTCGTGCACCGGCACGTACCGCTCGGCGGCCGGGATCTCGTGCAGCCCGCGGGCCAGGAAGAGGCGGTAGGCCTCGTCGGTCATCCCTGGCGAGGCCCACACGTCAACCAGCAGATCGTAGCGGTCGGCGCGCAGCCCGGCCTCCTCGGCCAGCTCCCGCGCGGCGGCCGAGGACGCCGGCTCGCCCGGCACGTCGAGAATGCCGGCGGGCAGCTCCCACAGCGGACCACCGACGGGATGACGGTACTGATGGACCATCACCACCCGATCGGCCTCGTCGAGGGCGACCACCCCCACGGCGCCGGGATGCACCACCACATCACGCTGCGAGATGTCGCCATCCGGCATCCGCACCTGATCGCGGCGGACGGAGATGACCCTCCCCTGGTAGGCCAGGGTGCTCTCGGTGACCTCGTACCGGTGCGGGGTCGCCGTCACGGGGACACCAGCGCGGCGGTGCCGTTGGAGCTGACGCTCGGCCGGGACGCGCTCGCGCCCCGGCGGATACTCCCGCCGGATCGACCAGCCGTGACGCCGCGGGTCTGCGCGGCGCCGTTCTCCGGGACGCCGTTCTCCGGGGTGGGGGCGTCCTCGCTCGGCAGGTCCACCGGCAGCATCCCGCGGCGGCGGTCCGCATGCGCGACCGCCGCGGCGACGAGACCCCGGAACAACGGATGGGCCCGGGTCGGCCGGGACCGGAACTCCGGATGTGCCTGGGTGCCGACGTAGTACGGATGCACATCGGCGGGCAGTTCGACCACCTCGACCAGGCGGCCGTCCGGTGACGTCCCGGAGAAGACCAGCCCGGCGGCGGCCAGCCGGTGCCGATAGTCGTTGTTCACCTCGTACCGGTGCCGGTGGCGCTCGGCGACCTCGGCGGCGCCGTATTCACGCTGGGCGAGCGTGCCGGGCGCCAGCACGCACGAGTACAGGCCCAGTCTCATCGTGCCGCCCATGTCCCGGGTGCCGGCCACCACCTCGTGCTGGTCGGCCATCGTGGAGATCACCGGGTGGGGGGTCTCGGGGACGAACTCGGTGGAGTTCGCCGCCTCCAGGCCGGCGAGACTGCGGGCCGCCTCGATGACCATGCACTGCAGGCCGAGGCAGATACCGAGGGTCGGAATGCCGTTCTCGCGGGCGTGCCGCAGCGCGGTGAGCTTGCCCTCGATGCCCCGCACCCCGAAACCACCGGGAACGATGACCCCGTCGATCCCGTCGAGCAGGGTGGCCGTCGCATCCGGGGAAGAGCACTCGTCCGAGGTGACCCACCGCAGGTCCACCCGGGTGTCGGTGGCGAAGGCGCCGGCGCGCAGGGCCTCGGTCACCGAGAGGTAGGCGTCGGGGAGATCCACGTACTTGCCGACGATCGCGATCGTCGCCGTGTTGGCCGGGTGGTGCACCCGCCGCAGCAACGTGTCCCACTCCGTCCAGTCGACGTCGCGGAAGGACAGCCCGAGCCGACGCACCACGTAGGCGTCGAGGCCCTCGCGGTGCAGCACCCGGGGGATGTCGTAGATGGAACTCGCGTCCGGCGCCCCGACGACGGCCTCGTCATCGACGTCGCACATCATCGCGATCTTCTTCTTGAGCGAATCGGGCAGCGGCCGGTCGGACCGGCAGACCACGGCGTCGGGCTGCAGGCCGATGCTGCGCAACGCCGCGACCGAATGCTGGGTCGGCTTGGTCTTCAACTCTCCGGAGGGGGCGAGGTAGGGGACCAGGCTCACGTGCACCGTCAGGGCGTTGTCCCGACCGACCTCGTGGCGTACCTGACGGATCGCCTCCAGGTAGGGCAGCGATTCGATGTCCCCGACGGTCCCGCCGACCTCAGTGATCACCACGTCGACGGAGTCATCGGCCAGCCGCCGGATCCGGTCCTTGATTTCGTCGGTGATGTGCGGGACGACCTGGACGGTCTGGCCCAGATAGCCGCCGCGGCGTTCCCTGGCGATGACGGCCGAGTAGACCTGACCCGTCGTCACGTTGGCGCTGCCGTCGAGGCTGACGTCGAGGAACCGCTCGTAGTGGCCGATGTCGAGGTCGGTCTCGGCCCCGTCGTCGGTCACGAACACCTCACCGTGCTGAAACGGGTTCATCGTTCCCGGGTCCACGTTGAGGTAGGGGTCGAGCTTCTGCATCGTGACACGAAGTCCACGAGCCTTGAGTAGTCGACCAAGGCTCGACGCGGTCAGTCCCTTGCCGAGACTGGACGCAACCCCGCCGGTGACGAAGATGTGTTTGGTGATATGCGCCTGACCCACCCGAAGCTCCCGTGGTTACGCCGCCGGTCCGGCCCCGGCGCCTCCACGGGACTTCACGGTAACAGCTCCCCCGCGCGACGCCTCCAGCGCAATGCGGGGACTCTGCCATAAGGGTGAGTCATGGCCCTCGGTTATCACCTTCGGTGACTGCCTGGACCACCGCAGGATGTCCGACCTCCCGACCGCGGTGGCACTACGGCAGCGCCTTGTCGGCCTCCGCGGCGGCGAGCAGCTCCTCGGCGTGCCCACGGGCCAGCGGGCTCTCCTCCTGGCCGGCGAGCATCCGGGAGAGCTCCCGCACCCGGCCGGCGTCGTCGAGCGTGACGATCCCGCTACGGGTGACCGATCCGTCGTCGGCCTTGTGGACCACCAGATGACGGTCCGCGAAGGCGGCGACCTGCGGCAGATGAGTGATACAGATCACCTGATGGGTGCGGGCGAGGCGGGCGAGGCGCCGGCCGATCTCCACCGCGGCCCGGCCGCCGACCCCGGCGTCCACTTCGTCGAAGACCATGGTCGAACCGGTGTCGGCGGCGGCGAGGACGACCTCGATCGCGAGCATGACCCGGGACAGCTCACCGCCCGACGCGCCTTTCTGGACCGGCCGCGGCGGCGCCCCGGGATGCGGTATCAGCCGCAGCTCCACGTCGTCGACGCCGAACGGTCCGAACGCGACGACCCGCAGGCCGACCGGCAGACCGGCTGGATCGTCGCGCTGCGACACGGCGGCCTCCACCCGGGCCCGGGGCATCGCGAGCCCGGCGAGCTCGGCGGCGACCGCCGCACCGAACCGGGCCGCCGCCTTGGTCCGGGCCTCGCTGACCTCCTCGGCGAGCCGGGCCAGCTCGGCGGTCAGGCTGTCCCGCCGGGCGGTGAGCGCCTCGACGCTGTCCCCGGCGCCGTCGAGTTCCAGCAACCGGCGCCCGGCCTGGTCCGCCCAGGCCAGCACGCCGTCAATGCCGGTGCCGTGCGCCCGGGTCAGGCTGGTGAGGGCGGCCTTGCGCGCCTGGGCGTCGGCGAGGCGCACCGGGTCGGCATCGATGCCCTCCGCGTAGGAGGCGAGGTCCGCGGCGACGTCGGTGAGCAGCATCCCCACCTCCGTGAGCCGCGTGCCGAGGGCAGCGAGCTCGGCGTCAAGGGCGGACTCGCCGGCGATGACCCGCTGGGCCGCGGCCACCAGATCGACCGCACCGGGCTCGTCCGACCCGGTGGCCGGATCGCTCATCAGCGCGGCGTGCGCGGTCCGCGCCGCCCGCACCAGGGTCTCCGCGTGCTCCAGCTTGGTCAGCTCGGCGTCGAGGGTGACGTCCTCACCGGGGCTGGGGGCGATCCGTTCCACCTCGTCCAGGCCGATGCGCAGCAGCTCCGCCTCCTGCTCGCGTTCACGCACCCGGTCGGTGATCTCGGCGAGCTGCCGACTGACCCGGGTCAGCTCCCGGTACACACCGCCGTAGCGGGCCAACGGCCCGGCGACGGCGGAACCGGCGAACCGGTCCAACGCGTCACGCTGGGTGGACGGCTTGAGCAGGCGCTGCGCCTCGGACTGGCCGTGCACGGCGATCAGCTCCTCGGCGATCTCGGCGAGGACACTCGCCGGAACCGAGCGGCCCGCGACCTGCGCCCGGGACCGGCCCTCCGCGGTCAGGGTCCGACCGACGACGAGGACGGCGCCCCCCGGATCCTCGTCGAGGTCGCCGCCGACTTCGCGGACCCGGGCCGCGACAGCCGACTCGGCACCGATGACGAGCCGACCCTCGACAAAGGCGCGATCGACCCCGGGCCGGACCAGACCGTAATCCGCCCGCCCGCCGGTGAGCAGTCCCAGCCCCTGGACAATCATGGTCTTGCCGGCTCCGGTCTCGCCACTCACCACGGTGAGGCCGGGAGCGAGGTCGAGGGCGGCATCGTCGATGACCCCGAGGCCGCGGATGCGAATCTCCTCGAGCACGCCCCGAACTCTAGCGTCACCAGGACGGAGGCCGATATCGCAGAGGCGGAAGATCCGACATCGCTGTCCCCGCGTCGCGGCGAAGCCCCCCGACAATCACCCCAGGAAGCTCGCCGAAGGCGAGCTGACGGAAACCCCGAACGGCGCCCAGGGCCAGGGGTCCCCGCGTCGCGGCGAAGCCGCTACGCGGGGGAGGCACGCTGGTTGCGTCCCCGCCAACCTTCCACCGGAAGGCCGAACTTGGCAACAAGACGATCAGTGAACGGCAGCGGGTGCACCACGGCGAGCCGCACCGGTCGGCGGCCGCGGACCACCTCGACCCGCGACTCGGGGGGCACCTCGACGGACCGCCGGCCGTCACAGTAGAGGACCGCGGGCACCGGCGGCAGGATCTCCACGGCGACCGCGGAGGTCGGCGCCAGCACGAGCGGCCGGGCGAACAGCGCGTGCGCGCTGATCGGGGCGACCAGCAGGGCCTCGACGCCCGGCCACATCACCGGACCACCGACCGAGAAGGCGTAGGCGGTGGATCCGGTGGGCGTCGAACAGATCACCCCGTCGCAGCCCCACCGGGACAGCGGACGCCCGTCAATCTCCAACACGCATTCCAGCATCCGAGCGCGCTCGGCCTTCTCCAGGGACATCTCGTTGAGCGCCCAGCCGGTATAGGTGACCTCGCCACGCCGCCGGACCGTGACGTCTACCGTCATGCGTTCCTCGACCGTGTAGTCCTTGCGGACGACGTGCTCGATGGTGGATTCCAGCGCGTCGGGTTCGGCCTCGGCGAGGAACCCGACATGCCCGAGGTTCACGCCCAGCAGCGGGGCGTCAGCGGTGCGGGCCAGCTCCGCGCCGCGCAGCAGGCTGCCGTCGCCGCCGAGGACCAGCACCAGTTCCACCCCGACGGCCGCGTCGGCGTCGTGCGGCACGCTGTTGGCGGCGGTCAGGTCGAGCATCTCCGCCTCGTCCCGCAGCACCCGCGGCGACACCCCGGCGGCGGCCAGGCCCTCGATGACCCGATGGGCGCTCTCCCGGACCACCGAGCGGCGGGGATGGGTGACGACGAGGATCTCCCGCGTCATGCCCGGCGCCCCGGTCCCGCGGGGCCGGCGGCGATCGCCCCGGCCAGGACGTCCGCGTCGAGCGGTGGGGCCCCGGCGGCCAGCCACAGCAGGTACTCGACGTTGCCCGCCGGGCCGGGCAGCGGACTCGCCGTGACGCCACGCACGCCGAGATCCAGCATGGCCGCGGACGCCGCCACGTCGTGGACCGCCTCGGCGTGCAATGCGGTGTCACGCACCACCCCGCCGGGCCCGAGCCGCTCCCGGCCGACCTCGAACTGGGGCTTCACCAGCAGCACGAAATCGGCATCCGGGACCGCGCAGGCGCGCAGCGCGGGCAGCACCAGGGCCAGCGAGATGAACGACAGGTCCCCGACGACCAGGTCGACGCGGTCACCGATCTCGGCGGGCGTCAGGTTCCGGGCGTTGGTACGGTCGAGCACGCGGACCCGGGGGTCGCAGCGCAGCCGCCACAGCAACTGCCCGTAGCCGACGTCCACGGCCACGACGGTCCCCGCCCCGTACCGCAGCAGCACGTCGGTGAAGCCGCCGGTGGAGGCACCGACGTCCAGGCACCGACGACCGGCCACGACCAGCGTGGGGCCGGTCGAACGCGGGATTTCGGCACCCGGCCCCGGTTCCGGCCCCGGTGCGGGGACCCCGAAGGCCTCGAAGGCACCCAGAAGTTTGTGCGCGCCGCGGGAGGCGTAGCCGGGATCGTCCCCCTTCGTCACCGCGATGGAGGTGGATCCGTCGACCACCGTGGCAGCCTTCGTGGCAGGAATGCCGCCGACCAGCACCCGACCCGCGGTGATCGCCGCAACGGCCTGCTCCCGGGACCGGGCGAGACCACGACGGACAAGTTCGCTGTCCAGACGTGTCCGGCGGGACATCGCGACCCCGGAGCGACTCACCGCGCCGGCCGGATCATGCCCGGCCCGGGCCGCGGCCCTCCCGTGGGACGCGCCCCGCAACGCGCCGGAACGGGCACGCCCGGCCCGGCCGCGCCCCCGACGCCCTTGACCTGGTCAGCACCCTTGACCTGGTCAGCGCTCCCGTCCAGGTCCGCCAGTGCCCCGGCCAACCGGCGGTTTATCTCCTCGAAGACCTCGACATGCGCGGCCGTCGGTAGGACGTCGAGCATGTCCAGCCGGCCGAGGGCGCCGCGAACCTCGGCAGGCAGATTCTCGGTGTTCACGTTGTCAGCCTCCCGCACTCACGGCCGCTGACGCGACGGACCCTGGCGACGTGCGTCATGCGACGAATCTCATGTCCTGTCCACTCCTCGTCCGGCCGGATCCGCCCTCGGCCGGCCCGGGACCTCACCCCGGGTCCGTCAGGACCACCGGAGATCGGCTCGCAACCGGTGTAAACTCGCCCACCACGCGGGTCGTCCCGCCCGGAACACCTACTCTCACGCTAGTGTCCCGGCACGCCGGGCCGAGAGGGGCGCAGGTCGAACAGGCCGACCGGAACACCTACTCTCACGCTAGTGTCCCGGCACGCCGGGCCGAGAGGGGCGCAGGTCGAACAGGCCGAGAGGAGGACCGGCCGGGATGGCCGACAGGTCGCAGTGCGAGGCCGCGCTCCATGCTCTCGCCGCCCGCCTGGATGGGCTCTCCGCCGACGGCCGTCCCCCGCGCGCCCCGGATCGCGTCATCGTCTGTCGTATCCCCGATCTCGGCGCTGTCTTCTCCGGGGAGCTGCGCGACGGCTGCCTGCGGCACATTGGCGAAGGCAGCCGCGACGACGCCCAGATCACCCTGACGCTGGAGAGCGACGACCTGGTGGCGGTCGCCGAGGGAAGGCTTCCCGCGATGACCGCCTGGGCCAGTGGGCGGCTGAAGGTGGACGCGAGCGTGTGGGATCTGCTGCGGGTCCGCTCGCTGCTGTGACGATGCGCCTGTTCACCGACGATGCTCCAAGGCGCCGGGACTCAGGCGAGCGCCACGGGCTCCGGTGCCCGGGGCGCCGGAGCCATCAGGTCCTCGCAACCCGGTGGGCGTCGCGCCGCGATCGCGTGGACGGCGACGCCGCTGTCCAGGGCGGACCAGACCGTGGCGCAGGCGGCCCGCAGCCCGTCCAGCCCGTCGGTGCCGTCCCCGTTCCACGTGTCGTCACCCGACATATCCCGGTCTGACGCATCCCCACCGGAATGACCGCCGCCTGAACGATCGCCATCCGACGCGTCATCGCCCAGCCCGTAGCTTTCACCCGACCAGTGCAGCGTCCCCTCCTCGACCCGGCTGCTCCAGGCGCCGCAACGATAGGCGTGGTTCCCCAGCTCCGGGACGGCCTCCACCGGTGGCGCCGCCCGGAGCAGCCCGCGCAGGTCCGCGGCGAGGAAGTCGGGACGGTGCGGAGCGGGAGCTGCGAGCAGGTCTCCGGGGGTCGTCACCCCGGTGAAGACGAGCAGGGTCGGCGTCGACGTCCGGTGACCGGCCTCGATGTCGGTGTCGAGCCGGTCACCGACGATGAGGGGTGTCCGGGCTCCGCTGCGCCGCATCGACTCGCGGTGCATCGCCGACTCGGGCTTGCCGGTCACCACCGGCTCGCGGTCCGTAGCGGCCCGCAGGAAGGCGATGACGGATCCGTTACCAGGCGCGACGCCCCGCTCGGTTGGCACGGTGCGATCGGCGTTGCTGGCGATCCACAGTGCTCCGGCCCGGATGGCATAGGCCGCCTCGGCGAGGCGGGCATAGGTGAGATCCGGGTCGAACCCCTGGACCACCGCCGCCGGATCGTCCTCGGCCGAGTCCACCGGGACCAGGCCCTCCTCCATCACCGCCTGTCGAAGTCCCCGCCCTCCGGTAATGAGCACCCGGGATCCGGTGCCCAGCCGTTCGGCCAGGACGTGCGCCGCTGCCTGCGCCGAGGTGACGACGTCCTCGGTTTGCGCCGGCACGCCGAAGCCGCGCAGGCGGGCGGCGACCTCGGCCGGCGGGCGCAGTGCGTTGTTCGTGACGTACACCGTGCGCATCCCCCGGCGGCCCGCGGCTGCGATGGTGCCGGCCGCGTGTGGCACGGCGGCGGCCCCACGGTTGACGACACCGTCGAGATCCATCAGGGCGACGTCGAACAGGTCGGCCAGCGGCCGGTCCGTCCCGCGCAACGGCCCGGGGAAGCCGCCGGAAGACACGGAGAAACCAGAGGACACAGAGGACACAGAGGAACCGGACAAGCCGCAGGACGACGAAGCGGAGGAGACCGCGGAAGGGCTGACTGACGAAGGGCTGGTTGACGTGGTCTCGTGCGCCGGCGCGGGCACGGCGGCCGGCCGGGTCATGCTCGAGCCAACGCCGCGCGGGCGCCACGCAGCGCGACACCGTAGTGTCGGATGTCGGGACGCATCGCCACGGCCAGCGCCAGATGCTCCACGGCCGCCCGGAGATCACCGATCTTGCGGGCGGACAGCCCGAGGCCGAACTGGGCGTAGTCGTCGGTGGGATGCCGGTCCACGATCCAGGCGAAAGTCTCCCGGGCCGCGCCGTACTGACCGGCGGTGAACTGTGCCCGGGCCAGCGCCTCCCGCACGCTCGGTGAGGCGGGTTCGGCCGCGACGGCGTGGGCCAGCAGCTGCACCGCGGCATTGGCGTCCCCGTGGCCGAGCAGCGCCATCCCCCGGGTGTACCAGTCGTAGACCTCACCCGCCGGTCCCGGCCGGGACCGGTCCGCACTGTCATCCACCCAGGACGTCACATCGGACGGCACCGAGCTGGATCTATCACGTCGTCTGCGGGCGGGCAGCCCACCGGGCGTCTCGTCCGGTACATCCCCCGGAGGGCCGGTCTCCTCGGACATCTTCACCTCCACGACACGGACGATCATCTGTCTCCTCGCCACACCAATCCTGAGCACCGGGCACGGACCTCGCGCCAGGCCACGCGCCAGGCCACGCGCCGGACTCCGCCGCACCGTGGCGCCCTCGATGCGCATCACCGCCTCTCACCCGAGGAACACCGCCAGATCCGGAATCACTCCGTCCGGCTTCGCCACCGCGGGCGCCAAGCGCCAGGCACATCCTCGAGGTCCGCAGCTCCAGTGTCGCCGCAAAGCCGCCCAACGTACCTCGAGATCCCCATAACGATCAGGTGTGCGCTGTCCACCGTCCCGCCGCTCCGATGGCACGCTCGCACTACGGGAAGGTGGTGAAATGTTCCTCTCGCCCGGTCGGGCCGGCCGGAACACGGGCGGTCAGCAGCGAGGGCACTCCCGGGTCACACCGGGTCCGCACTCTCGGGGCCCTACGATGCGGCTCATGGTTGACGCCGATCGTCCCGTTCCCGCTCCGGCGGGTCTCGTGCTCGCCCCGTTCCGGGCCGCACGATTTCCGTCCTCCGGGCCGGACCTCGCCCCGCTGACCTCCCCGCCCTACGACGTCATCGACGACGCCGAACGGGCGGAGCTCCAAGCGCGCGACGAGCGCAACGTGGTCCGGCTCATCCTCCCCGGGGAGGACTACGACGGGGCCGCCCGCACGCTGCGGGCATGGCTGGACAGCGGAGTGCTGCGTCGCGACGAGAAGGCCTCCGTCTACGTCTACGAGGAGGAGCGGGCCGGCCACGCCCAGCGCGGGCTGATCGGGGCGGTCGCGCTGACCGATCCGGATGCGGGGATCATCCTCCCGCACGAGAACACCATGGCGGGCCCGGTCTCAGACCGGTTGGCGCTGACCCGCGCGACCCGCGCGAACCTGGAACCGATCTTCCTGCTCTACGCCGGCGGCGGCGAGACCAGCCGGGTGGTCTCGATGGTGATCGCCACGACGCCGCTGGTGGAGACGTCCACGGACGACGGGGTGACGCACCGGCTCTGGGCCATCGACGATCCGGCGGTCCTCACCGCCATCGCCGCGGACCTGTTGCCCCGGCGCGCGGTGATCGCGGACGGCCACCATCGGTACGCCACCTACCGCCAGTACCAGGCGGAACGGCACGCCGCCGGGGATGGTTCGGGCCCCTGGGACTTCGGTCTGGCCTTCCTCGTCGACGCGACCGTCTCGGGGCCCCAGGTGCACGCCATCCACCGGGTAGTGCGTGGTCTCGGGCTCACCGAGGCGGTGCGGCGGGCCGCCGAGGTGTTCACCGTGCGTCAGCTCGCCGGGCCCGGCGAGGGTGGTACCGCCGCCGGGGATGCCGGTGGCGTGGGGCCGGCAGGCGCGGACCCGGACGCGCTGGTGGAGGAACTGGCCAAGGCCGGGCAGGGCGGGCACGCGTTCGTGGTCACCAACGGCACCGCGGCCTACCTGCTCACCGAGCCCGACGCCGACCTGCTCACCCGTAGTCTGCCCCCCGAACGGTCGGCGGCCTTCCGTGGACTCGACGTCACCGTCGCTCATCTTGCGTTGATCGTGGACGTCTGGGGGTTGACGGACACGGTGGGCGTGGTCGACTACCACCACGACGCGCCGGCCGCGATCGCCGCGGCGGCTGCGGCGGGAGGTACCGCGCTGCTGCTCAACCCCACCCCGATCGCCGGTGTGACGGCCGTCGCCGAGGCCGGCGAGCGGATGCCGCGCAAGTCGACGTTGTTCACCCCGAAGCCGCGCACCGGACTCGTGCTGCGTCCACTCGACGACTGACCGGCGTACGTAGGACCGGCGTACGTAGGACCGGCGTACACACGGTCCGTCTCCCCGCGGACCCACGGATACCGGGCGGAGTGGTCCTCGGCCGAACGGTCCTACCTCCCGGTCTCCGTCGCCTCGGCCTCGGGAGCAGCCTCGGTGCCGGTGCCGGTGCCATGATCAGTAAGATCATGGCCGGTGATGTCCTGATCGACGTTCGCCTCGGTCCCGGCGTCCGCGTCGGGATCGGCCCGATCCGAGAGCAGGAGATCCGCGCCGTCCTGGGCAGCCTCCTCGTCCTCCTCGGGGAGAGGCCGACCAGTCATGATCAGATACGCACGGGCGTCGGCGTCGGTCTCTCCCTCGTCGATCGCAGCCGTGGAGGTGAACCAGCGTGCGGCCTCCTCTGGACGACCGGCGGCAAGCAGCGCCTCGGCATAGGCGTACCAGAGGCGGGCGGTCCACGGCGCGGGCGGCGTCTTGGCCGTGGCCAGATCCCGCAGCAACACGACGGCGGCCTCCGGCTGACCGAGGTCCCGGCGGGCCCCGGAGACGACGATGAGCATCTCCGCCCGAGCGGCCGGATCAAGCTGGTCGATCTGCGGATCCCGCAGGTAGGCGACGGTACGCTCCGGCCGGCCCAGTCCCCGTTCGCTGTCCGCCATCAGCGGCAGGTTGTGCGCGGAACCGTCCATCCGACGAGCGGCCCGAAGTTCCACCAGGGCCGTCGCGTACTCCCCCGCATGGTAGGCCGCGATACCGACCGCCTCGCGCACCGCGGGCAGGCGCGGCACCCGATCGGCGGCGGCGCGGGCGTGGGCGAGCGCGCGGGCGGGATCGTCGTCGAGCAGCAGGGCGGTCGCGACGAGATGGCGGGCGATCGTGTCGGCGAGCGACGATGGCAGCCCCCGAAGGGACCGGCGCACGTCGTGGTCCAGCAGGTCCGCGCGGGCCTCGTCGGGAAGTGGCGGAGCCGGCACCCGGGCCCGCCGGCTGCCCTGCTCAGTCTGATCAGTCCGGCCAGCCCGGTCGGTTCTGTCAGTCCGGCCAGGCCCGGTCGGACGGCCGCCGCGGGGGCCGCCGCGGGGGCCGCCGCCCCCGGGCCTGGAAGCCTCGGTGAACGGCCGGCCACGGCGCTCGGCGCGAGCGGCGCCGTCGCGGCGGTCCCCTCCACCGCTGGTGTCCCGGGGCCCCCGGGACTCCCGGCCTCGATCGCCGCCGGGCCGCGGGCCGGCCGAGCGCGTACCCGCGGGACGGTCGCCATCGGAACGCCAGACTCTGCCGTGAGTCGGCCGTTCAGGGCCGTCGTGCCGGGGCCGCGGGCCGTCGCTGCCGGCCCGGGCCTGCCCGGGCCGATGGGATACCGAGGAGTCGCGCCCCGGTCTGCCGTGGTCGGGACGGCTACTCGGCCTTCCGGACCGGCCGGTCTCCTCCGCTCCCGGCCGACCCCGACGCTCGCGCCAAGCCGCCTCGGCGGCGACCCGGTTGCGGGCGGAGGCTCCGCTCGCGCCCCGGTCACCGCTCGCGCCCCGGTCACCGCGCGGGCCGCCGGCTCGGGAAAAGCGCTCACCGCCAGCCGCCGGAGCACGCCCACCGCCGGTCCCCGTCCCCTCCGGACGCCGAGCCCCACCCGGGCGGCGGTCGACGAACGAGGCGGCCGAGGAGGAAGAGGAAGTGGCGGATCCCGCATCGCCCGCACGCGGCGATGCGCCGTACCGGGCGTTGCCGTACCGGGTGTTGGAGTCCGAACCCCTGGAGCGGTCCGGCCGGCCCTGGCCCTCCGGGCCGCGGCGGAACTGGCCCGCCCCGCCCCGCGTTCCTCCCCGCGCACCGCCCTGCCCGCCGCCGCGCGCACCCTGGCGCGCGCCCTGAGAGGGACCCCCCTGTCCGCGCGACGCGCCGGTCTCGGATCCGCCGCCCCGCCTTACGCCCGGGGCATCGCCACGCACCGGGCGCCCGGCGCGACGTCCCTCTGCCGGCGTGCCACGATCACCTGAAGCGTCCCGATCACGCCGCTGCGGGTGTGGGGACGTGAACGGCGTCGTCCCGCCTCGCTGACTGGATCTGTCTTCCCTCGGCATGACCGGCAACTTCCCTTTCATCCCGCAGGTACCGCGGTTGCGGCTGCGGGTCCCTCGTGATCCGGAGGCGCCCTCAGGCCGCCGGGCTTCCGACGCGGACACCACGGCGCCCGAGATCGTCGGCTGTGCTTCGGATGTTGCGTAGGTACGTCGGTCCGGGTTCACCCGGGTCCACGACGTTCACCCGGGTCCACGATGGTGCGGTGATGCCACAACCCTTAACGATACGACGTCCGGACCGGTGATGACCGGGTCCACCCGGTGACCATGCCGAAAAAGGGCGTGACAAAGGGTGTGGGGCTGTCTCCCTAGGGAGACAGCCCCACACTCGTATACGTCCGGCGGCGTCCTACTCTCCCACACAGTCCCCCATGCAGTACCATCGGCGCTGAAGAGCTTAGCTTCCGGGTTCGGAATGAGACCGGGCGTTTCCCCTTCGCCAAAACCACCGAAACACTATCCAGATATACCAGCCGAACCGGCCGTACACCCGAGAACCGCACAGTGGACGCGTAGCACCTTCGAAGACAAGCCCTCGGCCTATTAGTACCGGTCAGCTCCATGCGTCACCGCACTTCCACCTCCGGCCTATCAACCCGATCATCTAGTCGGGGGCCTTACCAGGCTACCCTGTGGGAGACCTCATCTCGAAGCAGGCTTCCCGCTTAGATGCTTTCAGCGGTTATCCCTTCCGAACGTAGCCAACCAGCCATGCCCTTGGCAGAACAACTGGCACACCAGAGGTTCGTCCGTCCCGGTCCTCTCGTACTAGGGACAGCCCTTCTCAAGTCTCCTGCGCGCGCGGCGGATAGGGACCGAACTGTCTCACGACGTTCTAAACCCAGCTCGCGTACCGCTTTAATGGGCGAACAGCCCAACCCTTGGGACCTACTCCAGCCCCAGGATGCGACGAGCCGACATCGAGGTGCCAAACCTTGCCGTCGATATGGACTCTTGGGCAAGATCAGCCTGTTATCCCCGGGGTACCTTTTATCCGTTGAGCGACGGCGCTTCCACAAGCCACCGCCGGATCACTAGTCCCTGCTTTCGCACCTGCTCGACATGTCTGTCTCACAGTCAAGCTCCCTTGTGCACTTGCACTCAACACCTGATTGCCAACCAGGCTGAGGGAACCTTTGGGCGCCTCCGTTACCCTTTAGGAGGCAACCGCCCCAGTTAAACTACCCACCTGACACTGTCCCTGATCCGGATCACGGACCCAGGTTAGACATCCAGTACGACCAGAGTGGTATTTCAACAACGACTCCACCAGAACTGGCGTCCTAGCTTCACAGTCTCCCACCTATCCTACACAAGCCGAACCGAACACCAATATCAAGCTATAGTAAAGGTCCCGGGGTCTTTCCGTCCTGCCGCGCGTAACGAGCATCTTTACTCGTAATGCAATTTCGCCGAGTCTGTGGTTGAGACAGTGGGAAAGTCGTTACGCCATTCGTGCAGGTCGGAACTTACCCGACAAGGAATTTCGCTACCTTAGGATGGTTATAGTTACCACCGCCGTTTACTGGCGCTTAAGTTCTGAGCTTCGCCCCGAAGAGCTAACCCGTCCCCTTAACGTTCCAGCACCGGGCAGGCGTCACTCCGTATACATCGTCTTACGACTTAGCACGGAGCTGTGTTTTTAGTAAACAGTCGCTTTCCCCTGGTCTCTGCGGCCACTCCCCGCTTCGGAGGTAAACCCCTACACGGAGAACGGCCCCCCTTCTCCCGAAGTTACGGGGGCATTTTGCCGAGTTCCTTAACCACAGTTCACTCGAACGCCTCGGTATTCTCTACCTGACCACCTGTGTCGGTTTAGGGTACGGGCGGCCCTGACACTCGCTAGAGGCTTTTCTCGGCAGCATAGGATCACCCACTTCGCCGCAATCGGCTCGGCATCAGGTCTCAGACACACAAGACGCGGATTTACCTACGCCTCGTCCTACACCCTTGCCCCAGGACAACCACCGCCTGGGCTGGACTACCTTCCTGCGTCACCCCATCGCTTGCCTACTACCAGCCGGGATCCCACCCTCCCGAACACACCTCCGAAGAGACACATCCGATCAGATGGTTAGCACAAACCAGGTTCAGCATGGCCGCGTCAACGCCGGTACGGGAATATCAACCCGTTATCCATCGACTACGCCTGTCGGCCTCGCCTTAGGTCCCGACTCACCCTGGGCGGATTAGCCTGCCCCAGGAACCCTTGGTCATCCGGCGGACGGGTTTCTCACCCGTCATTCGCTACTCATGCCTGCATTCTCACTCGTATGGCATCCACGGCTGGGTCACCCCGCCGCTTCACACGCCACACGACGCTCCCCTACCCACACACAAACCTGGACACCAAAGTGCCGGGAAATTTTGTGCATGCCGCAGCTTCGGCGGTGCGCTTGAGCCCCGCTACATTGTCGGCGCGGAATCACTTGACCAGTGAGCTATTACGCACTCTTTCAAGGGTGGCTGCTTCTAAGCCAACCTCCTGGTTGTCTATGCGACTCCACATCCTTTTCCACTTAGCGCACGCTTAGGGGCCTTAGCTGGCGATCTGGGCTGTTTCCCTCTCGACTACGAAGCTTATCCCCCGCAGTCTCACTGCCGCACTTCACTTACCGGCATTCGGAGTTTGGCTGACTTCAGTAAGCTTGTGGGCCCCCTAGGCCATCCAGTGCTCTACCTCCGGCAAGAAACATGCGACGCTGCACCTAAATGCATTTCGGGGAGAACCAGCTATCACCGAGTTTGATTGGCCTTTCACCCCTACCCACAGCTCATCCCCCAGGTTTTCAACCCTGGTGGGTTCGGTCCTCCACACGGTCTTACCCGCGCTTCAACCTGGCCATGGGTAGATCACTCGGCTTCGGGTCTTGGACATGCGACTCAACGCCCTCTTCGGACTCGCTTTCGCTACGGCTACCCCACACGGGTTAACCTCGCCACACACCGCAAACTCGCAGGCTCATTCTTCAAAAGGCACGCGGTCACCAGACCACAGTCCAGCTCCCACGGATTGTAGGCACACGGTTTCAGGTACTATTTCACTCCCCTCCCGGGGTACTTTTCACCTTTCCCTCACGGTACTAGTCCGCTATCGGTCACCAGGGAGTATTTAGGCTTAGCGGGTGGTCCCGCCAGATTCACACGGAATTACACGGGCTCCGTGCTACTTGGGAACACGTCCGGGAGGAACACTGCTTTCGGCTACAGGGCTATTACCCTCTATGGCGGCCCATTCGCATGACCTTCGCCTAACAATGCTCTTTCTGACTCCCCGATGGAACGGCAGCTCCACCTGGACGATCCCACAACCCCAGCATCGCAACACCTGCCGGCTCTCACACGACACTGGTTTAGCCTGTTCCGCTTTCGCTCACCACTACTCGCGGAATCACGGTTGTTTTCTCCTCCTGCGGGTAATGAGATGTTTCACTTCCCCGCGTTCCCTCCACATGCCCTATGTGTTCAGGCACGGGTGACAGGATTTAAAGCCCTGCCGGGTTTCCCCATTCGGAAATCCTCGGATCACAGCTCGGTTGACAGCTCCCCGAGGCATATCGCAGCCTCCCACGTCCTTCATCGGCTCCTGGTGCCAAGGCATCCACCGTGCGCCCTTAATAACTTGGCCACAAAGATGCTCGCGTCCACTGTGCAGTTCTCAACGTACGGACGGCCCCAGCCGACCCGGCGAAACCCACCCCCACCCAACGGGAAGGCAGTCCTCCACCACGACCGGTCCGTTCCACCAGCAGACCCCCCACCACGATCCCCACCAGGACCACAGCACAGGAACCCACCAGCCGAGAGAGCCTCACTCCCTCAGGACCCAACAGCGTGCCACGGACCCCAGCCACCCACCCGGACCGTTCCACCCCCCACCCCACCCGAAGATAAGGACAGAGGAGTACTAGACCCCGGACAACCAGCCGAAACCCCATCGTCAGCGTTCCACCCACGAGCAACCAGACCGGCATCCACAGCCGGCCCTGGCTCTGCACCAGCCCACCCCGCTACAGGACAGACCAGCCAGACGCTCCTTAGAAAGGAGGTGATCCAGCCGCACCTTCCGGTACGGCTACCTTGTTACGACTTCGTCCCAATCGCCGGTCCCACCTTCGACGGCTCCCCCCACAAGGGTTAGGCCACCGGCTTCGGGTGTTACCGACTTTCGTGACGTGACGGGCGGTGTGTACAAGGCCCGGGAACGTATTCACCGCAGCATTGCTGATCTGCGATTACTAGCGACTCCGACTTCACGGGGTCGAGTTGCAGACCCCGATCCGAACTGAGACCGGCTTTTTGGGATTCGCTCCACCTCACGGCATCGCAGCCCTTTGTACCGGCCATTGTAGCATGTGTGCAGCCCAGGACGTAAGGGGCATGATGACTTGACGTCATCCCCACCTTCCTCCGAGTTGACCCCGGCAGTCTCCTATGAGTCCCCGACACGACTCGCTGGCAACATAGGACGAGGGTTGCGCTCGTTGCGGGACTTAACCCAACATCTCACGACACGAGCTGACGACAGCCATGCACCACCTGTGCAGGACCCTTACGGACCCCGTATCTCTACGAGATTTCCCTGCATGTCAAGCCCTGGTAAGGTTCTTCGCGTTGCATCGAATTAAGCCACATGCTCCGCCGCTTGTGCGGGCCCCCGTCAATTCCTTTGAGTTTTAGCCTTGCGGCCGTACTCCCCAGGCGGGGCGCTTAATGCGTTAGCTGCGGCACGGAGGCCGTGGAAGGTCCCCCACACCTAGCGCCCAACGTTTACGGCGTGGACTACCAGGGTATCTAATCCTGTTCGCTCCCCACGCTTTCGCTCCTTAGCGTCAGTTCCGGCCCAGAGACCCGCCTTCGCCACCGGTGTTCCTCCTGATATCTGCGCATTTCACCGCTACACCAGGAATTCCAGTCTCCCCTGCCGGACTCTAGCCTGCCCGTATCGACTGCAGGCCCGGAGTTGAGCCCCGGGTTTTCACAGCCGACGCAACAGGCCGCCTACGAGCTCTTTACGCCCAATAATTCCGGACAACGCTTGCACCCTACGTATTACCGCGGCTGCTGGCACGTAGTTGGCCGGTGCTTCTTCTGCAGGTACCGTCACTCTCGCTTCGTCCCTGCTGAAAGAGGTTTACAACCCGAAGGCCGTCATCCCCCACGCGGCGTCGCTGCGTCAGGCTTCCGCCCATTGCGCAATATTCCCCACTGCTGCCTCCCGTAGGAGTCTGGGCCGTGTCTCAGTCCCAGTGTGGCCGGTCGCCCTCTCAGGCCGGCTACCCGTCGTCGCCTTGGTAGGCCATCCCCCCACCAACAAGCTGATAGGCCGCGGGCCCATCCCGAGCCGATAAATCTTTCCACACCACCAGATGCCCGGCAATGTCATATCCGGCATTAGCCCCGGTTTCCCGAGGTTATTCCAGAGCTCGGGGCAGGTTGCCCACGTGTT
>NZ_JDWE01000025.1:0-69288 GCF_000685765.2 Frankia sp. BMG5.23 | reverse complement strand
GCGGACCTCGGCCATGCCGGCGTCGGCGACCGCGCGGGCGAGCCGCCGGTTACGGACCATCCCGGCGACGTGCAGATCTTCGACGACGACCGTGTCGTGGGACCGGGCGAGCCGGGTCGTGAGCTTGTGCAGCCCGTTGTGGCGCTGGTTCGCGACCCGGACATGGATCGTCGCGAGCTGGGCGGCGCGCTGCCGCCGCCCAGCGCTGCCCGGCTTCGACCGGGCGTGGGCCGCGGTCAGCCCATCG
Organism: Frankia sp. BMG5.23; assembly: GCF_000685765.2. Lineage (NCBI taxonomy): Bacteria > Bacillati > Actinomycetota > Actinomycetes > Frankiales > Frankiaceae > Frankia > Frankia sp. BMG5.23. The sequence continues at coordinate 69,041 of NZ_JDWE01000025.1, read as the reverse complement.
CCCGTCGGCTGGTCAGGTTCGCCGACGAGGATCAGCCCGCCGACCCTGCGCGCCGGAACTGGGAGCTTGCCGGCCGCGTACCAACGGCGCGCGGTCACATACGCCACACCCTGCGACTCGGCCCACTCCTTGAGGTTCACATGACCATCATAGCTCACTATAGAGCGCCAATGACTACTGGACGAGCGACAGTTGGCACCCCCTCGTCTCCCACGGACGGGCGCCGCGGCGATCCACCGGTCACCAGGAAACGGTCGCGTGGGTTGAACGTCGAGAACGTGTCGCCAGGATCTACCATTATGGGGGCAGAGGGGTCAATCGGGGGATTCGGGCGGAGGGCTGGTGCGTTCGGCGCAGCGGGGCAGGACCGTCGGGCTCCTGCTGGCCGGTCTGCTCGTGATTGCGGTGGTGGCCCTGATCGTGGTCCCCCGGCTGGGGGGCGACGCCGGCGGCGGTCCGCCCGATGGCAACGTGCGGACCGTCCGGGTCCTGGCCGGTTCGGAGAAGCGGGACTTCTTCGCGGACCCCGCGGTGGGCGCCCGGCTCGCGGAGCTCGGCTACCGGCTGCAGGTCGATACCGCGGGCTCCAGGGAGATCGCCACCAGCCGCGATCTGACCCCATATGACCTGGCCTTTCCGGCCGATGCGCCGCAGGCCGACCGGATCAGGGCCGCCAGGAAGGTGACGAAGTCCTACGTCCCCTTCTTCAGCCCGATGGCGATCGCCACCTTCCAGCCGATCGCGTCACTGCTGCAGAACGCCGGGGTCGTGCGGATGGACGGCGGCCACCGCGTCCTGAACATGCGCGGCTACCTCGATCTGGTCGATAAGAACACCCGCTGGTCGGACCTGCCGGGGAACACCGCTTTCGAGACCGGCAAGTCCGTGCTCATCAGTTCGACGGATGTGCGGACGTCGAACTCCGCGGCGCTGTACCTGGCGATCGCCAGCTATGTCGAGAACGGCGGTAACGTCGTCGCCGACAGCGCCGCGGCGGATCGGGTGGCCGCCCGCTGCGCACCGCTGTTCGTCAAGCAGGGCTATGTCGAGCAGTCCACCCAGGAACCCTTCGACGACTTCCTCACCATCGGGATGGGGAAGACGCCGATGGCCATGATCTACGAGGCGCAGTTCGTCGCCCGCCAGCTCGCGAAGGACGGCTCCATCAGCCCCGACATGGTCCTCATGTACCCGGAGCCAACGATCTACGCGAAGCACACGGTGGTACCGCTGACCGCCGATGGCGATGCCGCCGGGCGGCTGCTTGCCACCGACCCGCAGCTGCAGCGTCTCGCGGCTCAGCACGGGTTTCGTACCGCGGATGCCGCGTACGGCCGCCGCCTGGCCACCGAACGGGGTCTCGCGCCGCCGCCGTCACTGGTCGACGTGGTGGAACCGCCCACCGCCGCCATCGAGGAACGCATGATTGACAAGATTGTGAACCAGGCGCAGGGGAGACCCGGTTGACCACGCAACCGCCGGCCGCCGACCGGAATACGGCACCTGGCAATACGTCACCCGGCGGCCTGGTGCTGACCCCGCCCGAGCCGGTGGCACCGGTGCCCCTTGACCGGGCCGAACCGGCCGTTCCGATCGATCCGGACGCCGTGGCCCGACTGGACGAGCAGGCTGGCACGTTCGCGCGCACGCTGCTGTCCATCGATGCCCACTCGCCGGCGTTCGCGTCGAAGGTCGCCGCCGTGCACCGGCTGGGGGAGAAGGAGATCCGGGAATCGGCGTCGGTGTCCAACCGGTTGCTCGACAAGCCCACCCGGGCGATGAACTCCGGGCCCTTCGACCAGACCTCGGCGGTGTCGAAGTCCCTGGTCGAGCTGCGCCGGGTCGTGGCGGACCTCGACCCCTCCCGGCAGAATCTCGACGCCCCCAGAAAGCTGCTCGGCGTGCTCCCCTTCGGCAACCGGCTGCGGGACTACTTCGCGTCCTACCGGTCGTCGCAGGCCCATCTGGACGGGATCCTGCGCGCCCTGCAGCACGGTCAGGAGGAGCTGCGCCGGGACAACGCCGCCATCGAGCAGGAGAAGCAGAACCTGTGGGTGGCGATCGGCCGGCTGCGGGAGTATGCCTACCTCGCCGGCAGACTCGACGGTGAGCTCGAAACGGGGATCGCGGCGCTCGCGGGCGCCGATCCGGACCGGGCTGAGGAGCTTCGCCGGGACGTGCTGTTCTACGTCCGCCAGAAGCACCAGGACCTGCTTACCCAGCTTGCCGTCGGCGCACAGGGCTACCTTGCGTTGGACCTGCTCCGGCGCAACAACCTCGAACTCATCAAGGGTGTGGACCGGGCGAGCACCACGACCGTGTCGGCCCTGCGCACCGCGGTGATCGTCGCCCAGGCGCTGGCCGACCAGAAGATGGTCCTTGACCAGATCTCGGCCCTGAACAGCACCACCGAGAAGATCATTTCTGGCACGTCGGAGCTGTTGCGCCGGCAGAGCGCCGACGTGCACCGGCAGGCGTCCTCGGCGACCGTCTCGCTGCGGACCCTCCAGCAGGCCTTCGCGAACATTTACGCCACCATCGACGCCATCGACGACTACCGCGCCGCCGCGCTGGACACCATGCGGACGACGGTGGACGCGCTGTCCACCGAGATCGGCAGGGCCACCGCCTACCTGGACCGGTCGGCCGCGGGCGAGATCGGCGAGCTCGGCTCGTACCCCGACGGCGGTGGCGAGCTGACGCTGCCGGGCGGCGGCCGGTGAACCGACGGCCGCCCGCGGCCCTGCTCGCGTGTCTCCTGACGGTGCTGCTCGTGGCCGCCTGCTCGGGCGGAGGCCCGGGACCGGCGGACGGGTCCGGCACCGGCGGGTCCGCAGGCGAACTCACCGTCCTCGCCGGCTCCGAACTCCAGGACATCCAGCCGCTGCTTCCCGATCTCACCCGGGCGACCGGCGTCACCCTGCGGCTGAGCTACACCGGCACCCTGGACGGCGCCGACGCGATTACCAGGGGCACCGCCCAGGCCGACGCCGCCTGGTTCGCCTCCGACCGGTACCTGCGACTGCTGCCGAACGGCGCGACGTCCGTAGCCGCGCGATCGTCGATCATGCTGTCACCGGTGGTGTTCGGGGTCCGACGCAGCCTGGCCCGGCAGTTCGGCTGGACCGGCAACCCCAACGTGACCTGGGCCGACATCGCCGCGAAGGTGGCGGCCGGCCAGCTCTCCTACGCCATGACGAATCCCGCGGCGTCGAACTCGGGTTTCTCCGCCCTGGTCGGGGTGGCGGCGGCACTCGCCGGCACCTCGGACGCGCTGCGCCCGCAGGACATCAGACCTGCCCAGCTGACCTCGTTCTTCTCTGGCCAGGCACTGACCGCGGGCAGTTCCGGTTTCCTGACCGACGCCTACGCCCGTTCCCAGGACACTCTCGGCGGCATGATCAACTATGAGTCGGTGCTGCTGGCCCTGAACGCCGGGCACCGGCTGCGCGAACCATTGGAGTTGATCTATCCCCGGGACGGGATCGTCACCTCCGACTACCCTCTCCTGCTGCTGCGGCCGGACAAGCGTGATCTCTATGACCGGGTCGTCAGCTGGCTGCGCCTGCCGCGGACGCAGCACCGGCTGCAGACTGCCACGAGCCGCCGGCCGGCCCTGCCCGGGGTGGCGTTGGACGCCCGGTTCCCGACGCGGACGCTCACCGAGCTGCCCTTCCCGGCGAGCCGGCAGGTCGCCGACCAGCTGCTGTCCGCCTACCTCGACCGGTTCCGGCGGCCCAGCCACGCCATCTTCCTGCTCGACGTGTCCGGGTCGATGGCCGGATCACGGATAGCGGCGCTCCAGGCGGCGCTGCGCGGACTCACCGGTGCGGACGACACGTTGTCCGGCAGGTTCGCCCGGTTCCGGGGTCGCGAGAAGATCACGATGATCACCTTCGCCGGCCGGGCCAACGACCCCGTGGACTTCGCCGTGAACGACCCGCGGCCGGGCTCCGCGGATCTGGCGGGCGTCAACACGTTCGTGGACGGCCTGCGGCTCCAGGACGGCACCGCGATCTACTCGGCGCTGGAGGCCGGCTACCGGGCTGCCGGCGCGGCCGTTGAGGCCGACCCCGGCTACCTCACGTCGATCGTCCTGATGACCGACGGGGAGAACAACTCCGGTATCTCGGCCGCCGACTTCCGCTCCTCCTATCAGCGGCTGCCGGCGGCCGCGCGTGCCGTGCGTACCTTCACGATCGCCTTCGGGGAGGCCGACCCGGCGGCGCTGCGGGATATCTCCGCCGACACCGGTGGCGCGGTGTTCGACGCCCGTACCTCGTCGCTGGCGGACGCGTTCAAGGACATCCGTGGCTACCAGTGAACCGCCGACGCCGCGTCCACCGCGGCTCCCGCGCCCGGCACCACCCCCGTCGGCGCCGATCCCCGGCCGGGGACAGTGGATCCTCACCTGGTTCGGTTCGGCCAAGAACATCGCCGGCTGCACATGCGCGCTCGCCGGCGCCGGCGCGAGTGCCGCGGGCCTGGTGGACTGGCCGTTCTGGCCGCCGGTCGTCGCGGCGCTCTACGCGATCGGCGCCTTGGTCGCACCGCCGCGCCGCGCCGCGGTCGCGGGCGGTGGGATCGACGTGGATGATCTGCGGGCGACGGTCGAGGCCCAGTACCGGGCCCTGATCGACCGGGCACCGGACGACCGGGCACTCGTCGCCGCCGCCGAGGAGGTCATCGGTGCGCTGCGGCAGGTCCTGGACACCCCGCACCTGCTGCGTCCCGGCTCGCCGGAGACGTTCGCCGTCGAGCGGACGGTCGCCGATTACCTGCCCACCGCGGTGGAGACCTATCTGGGGCTGCCGCGGGCCTACGCCGAGACCCACCGGCTGCCCGACGGCCGTACCCCCCGCGATGTCCTGCTGGCGACGCTGGCCCTGCTCGCCGGTGGGATGCGTGAGGTCACCGAGGCGGCCGCCCGCGGCGACACGGCCCAGTTGCTCGCGCACAGCCGCTTCCTCACCGACCGATTCGGCCCGACCGAGCTCACCCTCCCCGATCCCGCCCGGCCCGATCTCGCCCGGCCCGACCTGCCACGCATCCCGGGCCCACCTAGCCCCTGACGCCCCGGCGCACCAGGTCCGGATGTCGCATTCTCCGTGATGGGCGGTACAGGTCCCGGCGGCCTGCGACGCGCGCCAGGGTGACCAGGAGTACGACACCGGCGATCACGTAGGCGTTCGTGAGGAGGATGGTCGGGTCGCGGCGGTGCGGCCAGTTCTGGTCGTGTGGCGTGATCCACCAGACGGGGGAGGCCACGAACAACACGTAGCCGGCGAGCGCCGCTCCGACGTACCGGCGTGAGGCTCGGCCGTCGGTGCCGTCGGTGCCGTCGGTGCCGTCGGTGCCGTGGGTGGCGTGGGTGGCGTGGGTGGCGTGGGTGGCGTGGGTGGCGTGGGTGGCGAGCCAGAGCAGCGTCGGCACCGCCCACACCCAGTGGTGACTCCACGAGATCGGCGAGACCAGCAGTCCGGTGACCGCACAGGCGAGCAGGCCCGCGACGGGCTCCCCGCGCCGGTGCAGCCGCACCGCGAGCACCAGCCCGGCGACGGCGACCGCGGCCACCACCAGCCGGTGGATCTGGACGACCGACGCGCCGTCTCCCCAGATCCGGGTCATCGCGCCGGACAGCGACTGGTTGCCGGCGTACGTGACCGAGCCGATCCGGCCCGGATCCGCGAACACCCCGCCCCAGTAGGCGCGGGACGCCGCGGGTGCCAGCGCGAACGCCACGGCATGGGCCGCGAGAAACGTCCCCGCCGCTGCGATCGCCACCCGGCGCCGGCCGGCCAGCCACAGGTAGGCCACGAAGATCAACGGAGTCAGTTTCACCGCCGCGGCGAGACCTGTGAGAGCACCGGGTGGCAGTCGGGCGAACGGTGTGGACCGCCGTCCGGGCCCGGCATCGAGCCAGACCGCCAGCATCAGCAGGATGTTGACCTGCCCGAAGATGATGGTGCTGCGAACCGGTTCCGTCGCGAGCGCCGCCACCAGCAGCAGCGGCGGCGCCCAGCGCGAGCCCAGTGCCCGCCCGACCCCGGCGGCCCGCGCGGTGTCGGTCGGCGGGATGAGCCAGGCTCGCAGCCTGGACAGCAGCAGGATGAGTGCCGCGACGGTCAGCGCGGCCCAGACGACCTCAGCCACCCCCAGGGGGATGGCGGCGAACGGCGTGAACAGCACCGCCGCGATCGGTGGGTAGGTGAAGGGCAGGCCGGCCGCCGTACGCACCTGGTAAAGGGCGGACCCGTCCCAGACAGCCTGCCCCCCCAGCCGGTAGACAGCGAAGTCGGTCTGCGGCTGCGGTGCGATCATCACCGCGAGCACCACCAGCGCGGCGACGACGCCCGTGGTCACGACGGGCGCCGTCGGTCGCGCCGAGGCGACCGGCACCGGTCCCGGGCCTGCCGTCTCCCCGTTGGGGCAGGCGGTAACGGTTGCCGGGCCCATGGTTCTCGCTTGCCGCATGCGTTCGGCATAGCACCCCGAGGCGGTCCGCCAGCAGGGAGCCCGGCAGCCACCATCCGCCGTTCATCCCGGCGCCATCCGCCGGTAGCCGCCGGTAGCCGCCCGGCGCCGAGGCAGGACACCGCGGGCCGGGCCGGCGCCCGTGGGCTCCGACATCCATACAGGACAGGTATTGTTCACCGGGTGCTCCCGGGCGCGCTGCCTGTTGGCGATGTAGAAACGTCAGGCTTTATACCGGAATGGACGAGATAGAGTGCGCCGCGCCGCACGGAACCGCCCGACCGGGCGATCCTGCTCGACGCTGTTCGTCGCGCCCCGGTAGGGGCGTCGGCGGACGCCTCGACGGAGGTATCGTCCTGCTCGCGGGATGTGGGACCGCCGGATCGGTGCTGGTGGTGCTGGTGGCGGGGCGACTGGCCCTGCAGCCCGGAGTTGTGACCCCGTCACGCTGGTTCGGGCTGCTCGACCCGGTGCCGTTCGACCGCCCCTCTCCGCTACCCGCTTTTATGATCATCGGGGTGGCGTTGCTCGTCGGCGCATGGTTCCGGTTGTGCCAGCGCGCGCACCACGGCGACCTGTCGGTCCCGCGGATAGGCCTCGTCATCGGCTTCTGGGCCGTTCCGGTGCTGCTCGGCCCGCCGATCCTCAGCCTCGACGTCTACTGCTACACCGCGCAGGGGACGATGCTCGCCGCCGGGCTCGACCCCTACGCCGCCGGGCCCACCGCGCTCGGCGCCCGTCCCATCCTGCTAGCCGTCGATCCGATCTGGAGATCATCGCTGTCGCCCTACGGGCCGGTCGCCCTCGGCTACTTCCGGCTGGTGACCGCGCTTGCGGGCGGTGACGTCCTGCGCGCGGTCCTGCTGCACCGGATCGTCGCGGGGGCGAGCGTCGTCGTGATGGCGGTGTGCGTGGTGCGGGTGTCCTCCGCGGCGCGACGGCCCTGGGCGCTGGCGTTCTGCGCGGGTAGTCCGATCGTGCTGCTGCAGCTCGTCGGCGCGATCCATCTTGAGGCCATCCTGCTGGCGCTGCTTGCCAGCGGCCTGACGGCGGTGTACCGCGGCAGGCCGGTGCTCGGTCTCGTCCTCATCACCGCGGCCGCGCTGGTGAAGTGGCCCGCGGCCCTGGTCGTCGTGGTGGTGCTGGTCTGGCGGTCGGTCGCGGCGGTGAGTGCCGCTACCGCCGCGACCGCAGCCTCGGTCGGATCGGGTCGGCGTTCATCCCGGCTCCGTCGCGCCGCCGCCGTCGCTGGGCGGGATCTCGCCGTCGTGGCGAGCGTCGTCGTGGTGCTCTCGAGTCTGGTACCCGACGGCTTCGGATGGCTGCGCGCCGCGCGGACACCGGCCGCCGGACTGACCCTCTACGCCCCGACCACCTGCCTCGCCGATCTTCTGTCCGCCCTGGCGAGGATGGCCGGATCGGCGATGCGCTTCGAGGATCTGGTGGGACCCACCCGGGCCGCGGGCGTGGCCGTCGCCGCCGGGATCTTCGTCTGGCTGCTGGCGACCGTCCGCGACCGCGAACCGCATGCCACCGCCGGGCTGGCACTACTCAGCCTGGCCCTGCTCGGACCCGTCCTCTATCCCTGGTATCTCACCTGGGGCGCCGTGCTCCTCGGCCTGACCGGGCAGGCGCCGCGACGGGTGCTCGGGGCGGTCACCGTGGTCGGCTCGTTCCTGGCCCTGCCGCACTGCGAGCTGTTGTTCGTCGATCACCCGCAGGTCGCCCCCTGGTTCGTCCGGCAGGGGCCGATCGTCCTGCTCGTCGCCCTGACCTGCGGCATCGCCGTGGCCTTGGCCGCCCGGCGTCGTCTCGCCAGCGTGCCCTGAGCGCGGCGCCCGTGCCCTGAGCACGGCGCCCGTGCCCTGAGCGCGGCGCCCGTTGCGTCCGTCGCCGGGCCTCACGCCTCGTCGGCGGCCCGGCGCAACTCCTCGATGTCGAGCTTCGACATCTTCAGCATCGCCTGCATCGCCCGCTGGGACCGGCCCGGGTCGGGATCGTCAAGGAGCTCAGACAGGGCCGTGGGCACGATCTGCCAGGACAGCCCGTACCGGTCCTTGAGCCACCCACACGGTCCTGCCTCGCCACCGTCGGTCAGCCGGTCCCAGTACTCGTCGATCTCGGCCTGGGAACCGCAGCCGACCTGCAGCGAGATCCCCTCCGAGAAGGTGAACTCGGGTCCGCCGTTCAGCGCGACGTACTCCTGGCCATCCAGTTCAAACCGGACGGTCATGACCGTGCCCTCGGGACGGGGCCCGGCCGGGCCGTAGCGGGTGATGTCGACGATCCGCGAGTTCGGGAAGATCGACGTGTAGAATCTGGCCGCCTCCTCGCCCTGAGTGTCGAACCACAGACATGGCGTGATTGCTGGCATCCTCCGGTCCTTCCTGTCTGGATGAGAAGCGCGCGGCCATTTCCCGCACGAGCTTTTCCCGAAGAGCGTCGTGGTACCCCTGGATCAGGGGCGAAAGCGGTCCGGGTCGGCTGCGGCCCAGTCCGCGGCCCAGTCCGCCGGCGGCTCGGCGAGCAGTTCCCCGGGTTCGAGCCACTCGTACAGCTCGGCGTAGCTGCGGGTGTCGGTGTGGGTGACCCGGCGCATCAGCATCCCCGGATGCAGCTGTTCGGGACCGGCGCAGCCCAGCGAGGCGATCATCTGTACCGCCTGGGCCACCGTGGCCTGCTGGTAGCGGCGCACCCGCTCGCCCTTGTCCGCGACGTCCACCGCGCGGGCGCGGCGCGGATCCTGGGTGGCCACCCCGACCGGGCAGGTGTTGGTGTGACAGCGTTGCGCCTGGATGCAGCCGACCGCCATCATCATCGCGCGGGCCGCGTTGGTGTAGTCGGCGCCCTGGGCGAGCCGTTTGACGATGTCCACCCCGGTGGCGATCTTGCCGCTCACCCCGATCCGGACCTGGTCTCGCAGGCCGACGCCGACGAGTGCGTTGTGCACCGTCATCAGGCCCTCGGTGAGCGGAGTACCGACGTGGTCCTCGTACTCCAGCGGCGCGGCGCCGGTGCCGCCCTCACCTCCGTCGACGACGACGAAGTCGGGGGTGATCCCCTCGGCCAGCATCGCCCGGCAGATCGCGAGCAGTTCCCGCCGGGGCCCCATACACAGTTTGAATCCCGTGGGCTTGCCGCCCGCGAGCTCCCGCATCCGGGCGATGAACAGCACCAGTTCCCGCGGAGTCGAGAAGACCCGGTGTCCCGGCGGGCTGACACAGGTCACCCCGGCCGGGACACCGCGGGCCCGCGCGATCTCGGCGCTGACCTTCGCCGCGGGCAGGATGCCGCCGAGGCCGGGCTTGGCGCCCTGGCTCAGCTTCAGCTCGACCATCCGGACCGACGGAAGAGCCGCCTTGTCCTTGAACAGCGCCGGGTCGAAGTCGCCGTCCGCCGTGCGAGCACCGAAGTAGCCGCTGCCGATCTCCCAGACGAGGTCGGCGTGGTAGCGCAGGTGATGCTCGGTGAGACCGCCCTCCCCGGTGTCATGGGCGAAACCGCCCGCCGCCGCGCCGCGGTTCATCGCGAGCACGGCGTTGCCCGATAACGCTCCGAAGCTCATCGCCGAGATGTTGAGCAGCGCCATGTCATACGGCTGGGTGCAGTCCGGGCCGCCGATGCGCACCCGGGGCGGCGGGGTGCCTGGCGCAACCGCCAGTGGCACCGTCGAATGCAGCAGGTACTCGTAGCCGACCGCGTTGACATCGCGCTCGGTGCCGAACGCCTGGTCGCTGTGGATGCCCTTCGCGCGTTCGTAGATGCTCGTCCGGATGTCGCGGTCGAACGGGCGGCCGTCGTAGTTGCGTTCGATGAAGTACTGCTGGATCTCCGGCCGGATGGACTCCAGCATGAAGCGGAGGTGGCCGAACACCGGGTAGTTCCGCAGGATTGCGTGCCGGCGTTGCGTGACGTCGTGGACGGCCAGGGCGAGCAGGGCGCCGGACACGGCGGCGGCCCCCCACCAGGCCGCCGACCACCACAGCCCGGCGGCGATTGCCGCCGCCATGAGCCCCGCCAGGGCCGGCAGTATCCCGAACGAGAACATCGCGATCCTTCCCTGCACCGGCCCCGTGCGCAGGCTGTGCGCGGGGCCGCGGCCGGCGGAACCCGGCCGATCTGCCTGGACCCGTCGGGTCCGGCGCCTTCGACGCTATACGCCGGACGGTTCACGAGGTGTTCCGCGGCCGCGGGGACACGCAATGGGCGGGAACTCGCAATGGCGAGCGGGCCGTCGGCGAACAGGGTGACTCCCCGTTCACAACAACTTTCACAGCACTCCGGAATGTCGGCCTCTTTCTCTCGGGCATCGGACCACCGGGGCACCGACGAGGTGCTCGATCCGGGAGAAAGTTTCACCCCAACTTTCCGCAAGGCGGGATCCTTCCTCCACCGCTGTCGTTTCCACTCGAACCTGGATGACTTCAACCAGCCGGTCGCACCTGGGCCGGAGGGCGGCATCCAGGACGCCAACGGCAACTTCGGAACGCCTACGATGGGGGTCATAACCGTGTCGGACAAAAAGCGGTAGACGTCATCAAGCGGTAGACGTCATCGAGGGCCGGCATCATTGAGGTGTGCTGGAAGGAGCGGCACCACATCGTCAACATCCTGGACCGGGATGACGGTCGGCAGCGATGAATCCCGGGTGTCCACGGCCCAGGTGTCGAGACCGATCACCGTCTTCCCGGTCCGGAGCGCGAAGGAGATCTCACTGAGCGTTCCCCAGCTTCCGCCGACGGCGACCAACGCGTCGCTGCCGCGGACGAGCAGGCCGTTGCGCAGCTCGCCCATCCCGGTCGGGAGGCTGACGGTGAGATGGTCGTTTCCCTCGTCCCGGGACAGGCCCGGCAGCAGCCCGATCGTCGTCCCGCCGCATCCGTCCGTCCCGCCACACCCGTCCGTCCCGCCACACCCGTCCGTCCCGCCACACCCGTCGATCCTCCCGCCGGTGAGCCGGTCGGGCGACCGCGCGCCGCATCGGACACGCCGCGCCCTGCACGCTTCGTCACGTTTTATCGAGGCCCGGCGGGATAGTAGAGACCCTGGTGGGCCCGTCGGCCCCACCAGCAGGGCCGACGGGCCGGACGGACGGGTCGGACGAGAGTGGCCGCGCGGGTGGGCCGGGCTAGGCGTCGGGTTGAGGTGTCGGGTGGCGGCCGGTACCCGACGATGACAAGGGTGGGGGTGCAGGTCCGTGGCGAGTAGCGCGGGATTCTTCCCGAGGCGGGTCATATCTGTGACACGCATGCGTAACCGGCCGGCCGTAGCGTAGCCCGCCATGAGCGACGCACGAATCGTGGCCGTCGGCGTCGAGGAGGAATTTCACATCCTCGATCTCACTACCCGTCAGCTCGTTCCCAGGGCCGAGGAGGTCCTCCGTCGACTCGACGGGGACTCGTTCTCTCCAGAGCTATTGAAATCGGTTGTCGAGACGAACAGTCAGCCGACGGCGGATCTGCTGGAGCTGCGGACGAACCTGCTCGATCTGCGGCGGCGACTCGCGGAGGTGACCGGCGAGCTCGGGCTCGGGCCGGCCGCCGCGGGCACCGTGCCGATCGTGGACATGGATCTGCTCGACGTCTCCCGGGACGACCGTTACGAGCAGATGACCGAGGACTACCAGATCGTCGCGCGCGAGCAGCTCATCTGCGGCGCCCAAGTGCACGTCGACGTGGCCGACCGCGACCTCGCGATGGCCGTCGTCGCCTGGACCGCGCCGTGGCTGCCGATGCTGCTGGCGCTCTCGGCCAGCTCGCCGTTCTGGATGGGCGCCGACAGCGGCTACGCGAGCATGCGCACGCTGGTGTGGCAGCGCTGGCCGACCGCGGGGGTCGCCGGGTCCTTCCGGACCGCCGCGGAGTACGACCAGCTCGTGGCAGACCTGATCAAGTCCGGGGTGATCAGCGACCCGGGGATGGTCTACTTCGACGTCCGCCCGTCGGCCCACCTGCCCACCGTCGAGCTGCGCATCTGCGATGCCTGCCCGGACGTCGACAACGTCATCCTTATCGCCGGGCTGTTCCGGGCGCTGGTGTGCCAGGCCATCGAGGAGATCGAGGCCGGCGGCCAGGCCCCGCCGCCACGCGCGGAGCTGCTGCGCGCGGCGACCTGGCGGGCGGCCCGGTCCGGCCTGGAGGGCGACCTCGTCGACATCCTCGGTGCCGGCCCGATACCGGCCCAGGCCATGCTGCGCCGGCTGCTCACCGAGGTCCGCCCGCAGCTCGAACGGTTCGACGACTGGGAGCTCATCGACAACCTGGCCGAACAGGCCGTCGGCCGGGGCAGCTCGGCGCACCGCCAGCGCCGGGCCTTCGCCCGTCGGGGTCTGCTCACCGACGTCGCGGATCTGGTGCTGGCCGAGACCCGCGACGTCCCGCCCGCGGGGGCGGCGGCCGCGCTGGGGAGCGCGCCCGCTGTGTCCGCCTCCGACCAGATCGCGCCGCGGCTGCTCGAGCGCTACCAGCCGACCGGGTACGACGAGATCGTCGACGCCCGCGGCGCGGTCCGTCCCCAGTACCGGGCCGTCATGCGCACCTTGGAACGGCTCGGCCCGGGCATCCTCGACGAACGGGTCGGGACGCGCGAGGCCGAGCAGAACGACCGGGGGATCGTCTTCCGGGCCTCGGGGGACTCCGCCAGCCGTCCCTTTCCGTTCGACCTGGTCCCGCGGATCATCGCCGCCGACGACTGGACGACCCTGACGACCGGGCTGAGCCAGCGGGTCCGGGCCCTGGAGGCGTTCCTGCACGACATCTACGGCGAGCGGGCGGCCGTCGCCGACGGGATCGTGCCGGCCTGGGTGGTCAACGACGCGCCGAGCCTGCGCCACGGCGGTCGCGCCGTCGGCCCGGACGCCATCCGGGTGACCGTCGCCGGCATCGACCTGGTCCGCGGCGGCGACGGCGGCTGGCTGGTGCTGGAGGACAACCTGCGCGTGCCGTCCGGTATCGCCTACGCCATGGAAGGCCGGCGGCTCGCCGAGTCGGTGCTGCCGGAGCTCGGTCCGCCGGCCGGCATCCTGCGACTGGACGGCATACCCGCCCTGCTGCACGAGGCGCTGGTCGCGGCGGCCCCGGCGGCGGCGACGGGGGACCCGGCGGTGGCCGTGCTGACCGGCGGGAAGACCGACGCGGCGTACTTCGAGCATTCCCTGCTCGCCGAGAAGATGGGCGTCGCGCTGGTGGAACCGGCGGATCTGCTGGTCGACGACAACGACGTCGTCTACCGGATCGACGGCTCCCGGCGGTGCCGCGTCGACGTCCTCTACCGCCGGATGGACGAGGACGACCTGTTCGGCGCCCTCGGAGCCGCCGGCACCCCGCTGGGGCTCCCGCTGCTGCGCGCGATCCGGGCCCGCCGGGTCGGCATAGCGAACGCTCTGGGTAACGGGGTGGGTGACGACAAGGTCGTCTACGCCTACGTCCCGCGGATGGTCACCTACTACCTGGGCGAGCAGCCGGTGCTCGATGACGTGCCGACCTATGTCTGCGGCGACCCGGAGCAGTGTGAACACGTGCTGGACAACCTCGATCAACTGGTGGTGAAACCGGTCGACGGGTACGGCGGGTCCGGCGTGGTCATCGGGCCGCACGCCGAGCCCTACCGGCTTACCGAGGTCCGCGAGCGGATCCTGGCCAATCCCCGGCAGTGGATCGGCCAGGAACTGGTGTCGCTGTCGACCCATCCGACCTGGCATGACAGCCATCTCGAACCCTGCGCGGTGGATCTGCGGGTCTTTGTCTACGCCGGGCGGGAGCCGCGGGTGGTGCCCGCGGCGCTCAGCCGGGTGGCGCCTCCCGGCAGTCTGATCGTCAACTCCTCGCAGGGCGGGGGATCCAAGGACACCTGGATTCCCCGCCGTTAGCCGGTGATTCCCCGCCGTCAACCGTTCCGTGGCCGATACTCTCCGTAGTCGGATCCAGGGTGGCCCGGTCTTCCGTCGCGGGATGCGCTGCGGTTCCGTGCGGGATGCGCTGCGGTTCCGTGCGGGTTGGCGACCGAGGGAGTTGGCAACATCGCGGACACTGTTGTGAAATCTCCGTCCTCGAAAGTGAGGTCGTAGTCAACGGCTGCGGTATCGGGAAGGAAGCCTCGGGGAATGGATCTCGCCTGACCTCATCGATCGACGGGAGCGCACATGTGCGGGCTGAGTGGCGAGCTGAGATTCGACGGCCGGGGAGCGAACGTCGACGCGGTGGTGCGGATGACCGCGACGATGGTGCCGCGGGGCCCGGACGGCGTGGGAGTATGGTCCGCCGGCCCGGTCGCGTTCGGGCACCGTCGCCTGAAGATCATCGATTTGTCCGAGTGCGGTGCCCAGCCCATGGTGGACAACGAACTCGGCCTGACCACGGTGTTCAACGGGTGCATCTACAATTATCAGGAGCTGCGTGACGAGCTGATCGCGGCCGGCTACCGCTTCTTCTCCACCTCCGACACGGAGGTGATCGGCAAGGCGTACCACCGGTGGGGGAGACGCTGCGTCGACCACTTCGCCGGGATGTTCGCCTTCGCCATCGCCGAGCGGGACAGCGGACGGCTGATCCTCGCCCGGGACCGGCTCGGCATCAAGCCGCTCTACCTCACCGGGAACAGCGAGCGCCTGCGGTTCGCCTCCACCCTGCCGGCCCTGCTCGCCGGCGGCGGCGTCTCCTCCGACATCGACCTGGTCGCCTTTCACCACTACCTGTCGTTCCACTCCGTGGTGCCCGCACCGCACACGATTCTGGCCGGGGTGCGCAAGCTGCCCGCGGCGACCGTGCGGGTGGTGGAGCCGGACGGCACCTCGACCGACGACCTGTACTGGCGTCCCAGCTTCACCCGCGATCCCGCGCACGCGGACTGGACCGCCCGTGACTGGCAGGACGCGATCGCCGAGCGGCTGCGCCTCGCGGTGCGCCGCCGGATGGTCGCCGATGTCCCGGTCGGCGTGTTGCTGTCCGGTGGGCTGGACTCCAGTCTGATCGTCGCGCTGCTCGCCGAGGCGGGGCAGAAGGATCTCGCGACCTTCAGTGTCGGGTTCGAGGCCGTCGGCGGCGAGCCCGGCGACGAGTTCGTCTACTCCGACGTCATCGCCCGGTACTTCGACACCGACCACCATCAGATCCGGGTGCCGGGGGCGAGGCTGCTGCCCGCCGTCGACGCGGCCGTCGCCGCGATGAGCGAGCCGATGGTCAGCCACGACTGCGTGGCCTTCTACCTGCTCTCCCAGGAGGTCTCCCGGCACGTCAAGGTCGTGCAGTCGGGGCAGGGCGCCGACGAGGTCTTCGCCGGGTATTCCTGGTATCCGCCGCTGGCGGGTGTTGGGCGGACCGACGCCGTCGACGCCTACCTGCGGGTCTTCGCCGACCGACCGCACCGGGACCTGCCCGCGATGGTGGAGCCGCACCATCTCATCGAGGCCGATGCCAGCCGGCACTTCGTCGCCTCCCACTTCGCCCGGCCGGGCGCCGAAACCGCCGTTGACGCCGCGCTGCGCATCGACTCGACGATCATGCTCGTTGACGACCCCGTGAAACGGGTCGACAACATGACGATGGCCGCGGGGCTTGAGGCCCGCACCCCGTTCCTCGACCACGAGTTGGTCGAGCTCGCCGCAGCCTGCCCGCCGGAGCTGAAGCTCGCCTCCGGCGGCAAGGGTGTGCTCAAGAACATCGGCCGCCCGCTGATGCCGGTCGACGTCATCGACCGACCCAAGGGGTACTTCCCGGTGCCGGCGATCCGCCATCTCGACGGGCCGTTCCTGGACCGGGTGCGCGAGGCGCTCACCGATCCGGCGGCGAAGGCGCGGGGTCTGTTCCGGCCGGTGTGGGTCCAGACGATGCTCGCCGCCCCGAACGACAACCGCACGGCGCTCGGCGCGAACGCCCTGTGGCAGGCCGCGCTGCTCGAGATGTGGCTCCAGACCCACACGGTCGCATGATCTACGTACATCGCACGACCCACGTACATCGCACGACCCACGTACATCGCACGACCCACGTACATCGCACGACCCACGTACATCGCACGACCCACGTACATCGCACGACCGAGTCGCATGATCCCTTGGAGTGACATGATCCGACCCGCGGTGGTGGCGCAGCCGGTGGTGGGACGGCCGGTGGTGGCGCACACCGTCGACTCCGGGCGTCCCGGCGATCTGTCCGACGCCTGGGTCGCGGCGGCGAGCTGTCGCGCACCGAGTACCGGCCCGCATGGTCGGCTCGCCTTCGTCGGCGATCGCGGCGGCGCCCCCGCGCTGTGGATCCGGGACCCGGATGGCCGGGAGCGCCCGGTTGACACCGGCCCCGGTCATGTCCGGGCGGTCCTGTGGTCGCCGACCGACGACCGGATCGCCGTCCACGTCGCGCCGGGCGGCGGGGAGCTCACCGAGGTCCGGACCGTCCGGGCGGACGGCGGTGACCTGCGCCACCTGGCCGGCGGCGGGAGGCGGGCCGCCACCCCAGCCCGCTGGACCGACGACGGCCACGGCCTCGTCGTGACCGAGTCCGACCGCTCCGATCCGTCCGGCCGCACCGCCGCGGTGCTGATCGACTCCGACGGGCGACGGACCCGCCTCGCCGCCGGAGTGGCGCTGCAGGTGTGCGACGTCGTCGTTCTCCCCGACCCCGCGCCGGACGGGACGGGGAGCGGCGGTCCGGGGCGGGGCCCGGCCGGTGGCGGGTACCGCCTGCTGCTGCGGGAGGGCCCCCGTGGCGTCCGGCGGGTGCTCGTGGTCGACACCATGATCGCAGCCAGGGAGGGGATCGCAGCCAGGGAGGGGATCGGCGGGTCATGGCAGGTGCCCGGCGGGACGGCGACCACCGTGACCGGTCGGTTCGTCGCCGACGGCCGTCGCCTGCTGCTGCTGTGCGACATCGGGCGGGACCGGGCCGCGTTGTTCGACGTCCCCGTCGACCCCACGGGCGATCCGACCGGCGGGCCGCGGGTCCTCGCCGCCCGGGATGACGCCGATCTGGAGCGGTTCGCCCTGCTCGATCCGGATCGGGCGGTCGTCGTCTGGAACGTGGGCGGGCGCAGCGAGCTCGCGCTGGTCGATCTGCCCACCGGACGGTCACTGACGCTGCCGCCGCTTCCCCGCGACGTCGTCACCGGCGTGCTCGTCCGGCCCGGGGGGCGGAAGCTCGTGCTTGCCCTGGATGGTGCCACCAGGCCGGGGGAGATCTGGACCTGGGATCTCACCGCGCCATCCGCCGGCTACCGTCGGCTGATCTCGCACGCTCCCGTCGAGGCAGTGACCATCCCGGGACCGCGGGTCGTCCTGAACATCGACGTTGACGGCCTGGGATCCGACAGCCCGGGGCCATCCGGGCCATCCGGGCCATCCGGGCCATCCATGCCATCCGGGCTATCCGCGCCGGCGCGTGTACCCGGGATCCCCGGGCCCCGCACCGGTGACCACCCGCGGCTGGTCCGTCCGGTGCCGTGCGCCCTGCCGGCCCACGACGGCCGGGAACTGTCCGGTTGGTGGTACCGCCCGCACGGCCCGCGAGGACCGGTCCCGACCCTGCTCCACCTGCACGGCGGCCCGGAGGCGCAGGAGCGTCCCGTCTACAACCCGCTGTTCCAGGCCGTGCTCGCCCGGGGGATCGCGGTGTTCGCGCCGAACGTGCGCGGCTCCACCGGATTCGGCCGGTCGTTCGAGGAGGCCGATCACACCCATCGTCGGTTCGGCGGCATCGCCGACGTCCGCAGCTGCGTGGCGCATCTGGTCGCGACGGGCCTGGCTGACCCGGACCGGATCGGCGTCGCCGGCCGCTCCTACGGCGGCTATCTGACGCTGGCGGCGATGGTCCACTTCCCGGAGCTGTTCCGGGTCGGGGTAGACGTCTGCGGGATGGTTGATCTGGAGAGCTTCTATCAGTACACCGAGCCGTGGATCGCCGCGTCCGCGGTCACCAAGTACGGTGATCCACGCACCGAGCCGGCGTTGCTGCGGGCGCTGTCCCCGCTGCACCGGATGAGCGCCCTCGCCGCGCCGTTGCTCGTCGTGCATGGGGAGAACGACACCAACGTCCCGGTGATCGAGGCGGAGCAGACGGTCGCCGCGGCCCTCGCTCGCGGCGTCGACTGCCGTTACCTGCTCTTTCCCGGCGAGGGGCACGAGATCGCGGATCTGCGCCACCGCAGGTCGTTCGTCCGAGCGGTCGTCGACTGGCTGACCCCCCGGCTGCTGACCCCCTGACCCCCTGACCCCCTTGTCCCCTTGCCCCCCTGACCCCCTGTCCCCTGACCCCCTGTCCCCTGACCGCCGGACGGCTGACGGCCGGGGGAGGGACTGCGGAGGGACCTCAGAGTCGGCGGGTGAAGTGGAAGGCCGCGATCGTGAAGCCGGTTCGCAGGTAGAGCCGGTGCGCCTCGTAGCGGTGGGTGCCGGCGTCGAGATGGATATGTTCGCAGCCGAGCCGGCGCGCCTCCCGTTCACTCCAGGCGAGCAGCCGGGTGGCGTGCCCCCGCCCCCGCGCCGCCAGGATCGTGGACAGATCGTCGATGACCAGATGCCGCCCGTAGGCGAGCGAGGTCACCTGCCGGAATCCGACCGCCGCGACCACCCGTCCCAGCTCCCCGTCCCATGACGCGACCAGGCGGTAGCCCTCGGGGCGCTGGACCTCGTTGACGAGCTTGACGAACCCGGTGGAGGTCAGGTGCGGCCGAAGCTGCCGCATGGGGTCGAACGCCAGCCAGGTACGATCCGCCTCCAGCTCCTCGATCTTCACATACCGTATTCTTGCAGCTTCACCAGGTGAGCCGACGTCCCCCGGACGGGTAGAGCGCTCAGAACCAGCCGCGGCGGCGGCCCAGGTGCTCCAGCTGCTGGTGGAGCAGCCCGGCGAGCTGGTGCCGGTCGGTGTCGTGGTGGCCGAGCCGGAACCGGCTGAGCTCGTCGCCGCCGGAGGACAGCAGCCCACCGCGGCGGTCGGCCTCCAGGACGACGTCCACCCCGGAGCCGTCGACGAGGAAGGTGACCTCCAGTTCGGAGATGCGCCGGGCGTACTCGCCCGACGGCTTCAGCTCGATCTCCTGGTAGAAGGGCAGGTCGGAGCCGTGTAGGCGGCCCTTCTCGACGTTGGCGGACTTGAAGTGGAAGCCGAGGTCACCGAGGGCGGCGAGCACCGCCTCCTGGACGGGCAGCGGGTGCACGTTCACCGCGTCGAGGTCACCCGGGTCCACCGCCCCGGGGATGGCCAGCTTGGTCCGCACCCCGATCTTCATCCCGTGCAGATGCCACCCGCCGATGTCGGTGATCGGGGTCTGCCACGGCACGGGCAGCTCGAAGCGGCCGCTGATCTGCTGCTCCGGGTGGATAGTGAAGCCGCCACCGATCTGCTGGGTACCGAAGGTGACCTGCTCGTGCCAGGTCGAGTCGTCGGTCTCGACCTCGACGGTCGCCTCGAGCGCGACGAGGACCTTCTCGATCTTCTGCTCGACCTTGCCGCCGGTGACGGTGGTCAGACCGGTCACGACCTGGCCCGGCAGGGTTTCCGGACGGTCCAGCACGGTCTCGACCGCGGCCCCGCCCACGCCGAGCCGCGACATGAACCGCTTCATCCCCATGGTGTGCCCGTCCTCCGCTTCCGTTCTCGTGTGTGCGCAGGACACGTTCTCACATCCGCCTGACGACCGGACCGCCGGAACGGCTCCCGGGTCGGCAGGGTGACAGCGGGCGGGGCGGGTGACAGCGGGCGGAGCGTGTCAACGGGCGGAGCGTGTCAACGGGCTGGTGACGCGGATGGGGTACGGCGTCCGGCTTCGGGGCGAACCGGTACCATTCCGCTTCGTGACCTGCATCGTCGGGGTACAGCAGGACGGCCGGGTCGTGATCGGTGGGGACAGCGCCGGTGTCGCTGGCTGGTCTATCACTGTCCGTGCGGATACCAAGGTGTTTCGTAACAGTGAGTTCATTATGGGGTTCACTGATTCGTTCCGGATGGGCCAGCTGCTCCGCTACAGCCTCGTGCCCCCGGTCCCGCAGGACTGGGATCTCGATCGGTTCATGGCGACGGACTTCATCGCGGTGGTCCGGGACTGCCTGCGTGACGGCGGCTTCGCCCGCAACGACTCCGGCAATGAGAGCGGCGGGCTGTTCCTGGTCGGCCTCCGCGGACACCTCTACCGCATCGACTCGGACTACCAGATCGGCCGCAGCGCGGACAACTACTATGCGGTCGGCAGCGGCGACGAGTACGCCTGCGGCTCGCTGCACAGCACCCGGGGCCTCGACCCGAAACAGCGGGTCCGGATGGCGCTGGAGGCCGCGGCCCACCACTCGACCGGGGTGTGCCCGCCGTTCCACATCATCTCCTCCGACGACATCTCCTCCGACGACGTGACCACCTACGACGCCTCGGACTGACCGGGCGCCTCGGACTGACCGGGCGCCTCGGACTGACCGGGCGCCTCGGACTGACCGGGCGCCTCGGACTGGCCGGGCGCCTCGGACTGGCCGGGCGCCTCGGACTGGCCGGACAGCGGTCAGCGGTGGAGCCGTTCCGCGGCCAGCGCGGCGAAGGCCGACGTGCCGGCGAGCGGTTCGAAGCGTTGCGCGGCTGCGGTCAACGTGCCGTACTCGTCCTCGGTGAGCGTGATGTCGGCCGCGGCGGCGTTGTTCTCCACCTGGGCGACGCTGGACGCCCCCGGGATCGCGACGACCGACGGATGATGGATCGCCCAGGCCAGCGCGATCTGGGCGGGGGTGGCGTCGTGCGTGGCGGCGACCTCGCGTAGGACGTCGAGCAGCGGGGTGGCGCGGGCCAGATTCTCGGTGAGGAACAGCGGGTTTATCGCGCGGATCCGCCCGGTCGGGCGGTTCGTGACGTCGTAGCGGCCCGAGAGCAGCCCCTGGCTCAGCGGGCTCCAGGCGATCACGATCCGGGACTCCCGGGCGGCGAACGCCAGCAGCTCCTCGCCCCGCCTGCGCCGAACCAGGCTGTACTCGACCTGGTTGGACAGGATGGGCGCGCCGAGCGCCGCCTCGGCGTCCTGCCAGCGGGTCAGCGAGTAGTTGCTGACCCCGACGTCCCCGACGAGGCCGACGGCGCGCAGCGCCGCCATCCCGCGCATCGTCTGGCCGTCCCTGATCACCGGATTGGGCTGGTGGACCTGATACAGGTCGATGCGGTGCACCCCGAGCCGGTTCGCGCTCGCGACCGCCCGCTGCTCGACGATCGGAGCCAGCGGGAGCACGGGGAACACCTTCGTCGCCACGTACGCCCGGTCCAGCGCGTCCGGGATCCCGGCCAGCGCCGAGCCGAGGATGCGTTCGCTGCGTCCCATCCCGTAGATCTCGGCGGAGTCGAACAGCGTCACCCCGAGTTCGAGGGCCCGGCGCACGATGCGCCCGGCCTCGGTGTCGGCGTAGCTCGCCCCGTACCCCCACTCCCTGGACCCGAACTGCCAGGTTCCGAGGCCGATCTTGGATATCTTCTTACCGCTGGCTGTCGTGATGCCCTCGACGTAGCGCATCTGTCCAGTGAACGCCCGACCATGTCGGAGCGCGAGAGGAGCCTCACCGGTAGCCGCTCCGATGCCGGTGTCGTCGTCGAATCGTCCTGTCCGCGAATCGTCTTGTCCGGGGATCGACAGCGTTCCCGGCGCCGACGTGTTCGGCTGTACTCTCCGGCAGCTGCTAGGTTGCCGGCAGTCCGGTTCGTGCGGATGCGGGCGGGTGCTGGCTGGCCGGTTGGGCACGGTAACGCCGGTAGGTCATGGTTGCGCCGGTCCGGCACGGAATGCCAGGTGGAGGGAGCGTGTTGGTCACCCAGTTCAGTCGAGGGCAGAAGGCGCAGCTGTCGACGATCACCCCGGGCACCGACCTGTACGTCGGGATCCAGATCAATGCGCCGGGGGAGTGGGACATCTCCTGCTTCGGCCTGGACGGCGCCGATCGCCTCACCGACGACCGCTACTTCGTCTTCTTCAACCAGCCGGCGTCGCCGGAAAAGTCCATCCAGCTCCTCGGGCCGCAGGCCGGCGACAGTCAGGCGTTCCGGGTCACCCTCGACCAGGTGCCCGCCTCGATCGGCCGGCTGTCGTTCTGCGCCGCCCTCGACGGTGCCGGTAGCGCCTCGGCTATCTCGTCGGGGTACCTGCGGGTCGTCGTCGCGGGAACCGAGGTGCTGCGCTACTCCTTCACCGGCGCCGACTTCACCAGCGAGCGCGCCGTGATGATCGCCGACATCTACCGCAAGGGTGTGTGGCGGATCGCCGCCGTGGGCCAGGGGTTCCAGGGGGGACTGGCCGAGCTCATCCGCTCTTACGGTGGTGAGGTCGCCGACGAGGCGCCGCAGCCGGCCCCCGCTCCCGGTTTCGGCGCTCCCGGTTTCGGCGCTCCGCTCGCTGCACCGCCGCCCATGGGCTTCGCGGGTGGGATGCCCGCCACCGGCATGCCGGGTGGGATGCCGCCGACCGGCGCGTTCGGCGGACCCGAGATCCTGCCGTCGCAGGCGCGACCCACCCTGCCCGGGGCGATGAACAGCCTGGATCCCTACCGTGAGGTGCCGACCGCCGGTCGGTGGACCCAGCAGAACGGCAAGCTGGTCAAGGTCACCCTCGGTCCGGACGCGTTGGCGCTGCGCGGGTCGATGGTCGCCTACCAGGGCAGCGTCGAGTTCGACTACAAGAGCAGCGGGCTGCGCGGTCTCATCGAGGGCAAGCTGACCGGCCAGAGCCTCAAGCTGATGACCTGCAAGGGCTCGGGTGAGGTCTTCCTTGCCCAGGACGCCGCGGACCTGCACATCGTCGAGCTCGGCAGCTCCTCCCTCTGCGTCAACGCGAAGAACCTGCTGGCGATGGACGCCACCGTGCGCACCGAGGTGCGTCGGATCGAGAGCCCCGGCATCCCCGGCGGGGGGTTCTTCCACTTCGAGGTCTCCGGGCCGGGTTCGGTGGTCGTCATGACCAAGGGGTCTCCGATGACCCTCACCGTGCAGGGCCCGACCTTCGCGGACATGAACGCCCTCGTCGCCTGGACCACCGGCATGCGGGTCAGCGTGTCCACTCAGGTCCGGATCTCCCGGCAGATCTACGCCGGCGGTAGCGGCGAGGCACTGGCTCTGCAGTTCATGGGGTTCGCGGGGCACTTCATCGTCGTCCAGCCGTACGAGGTCTGAGGCGTGTCGACCATCCGGGAAGCGCGCCTGGCGGGAGGACCGCCGGGGGAGAGGAGCGGGCCGTGCAGGGCAGCCTGATCCAGCACTACGGACCAACTCCGATCATGGAACGGATGAGCAGGCACGGCTCGAAGATCGCCAAGGTGGTCATGAACCCGGGCCAGGATCTCTTCGCCCGGGTCGGGTCAATGATCGCCTACGAGGGGTTGATCGACTTCAATCCGCAGCCGCCGCAGCTCGGCCGGATCGCCTCCTCCTGGGCGACGGGTGAGGGCGTTCCGCTCATGACGGCGACCGGCCAGGGGCTGCTGTACCTCGCGGACTACGGCAAGGAGGTCATCGTCGCGCAGCTTGCCGGCGAGGGACTCTCGGTCAACGGCAAGAACATCCTGGCCTTCGACGCCGGGCTGCAGTGGAGCATCGAGCGGGTCCGCGGCATCACCATGCTGTCCGGAATGGGGATGTTCAACGTGGTGGTGCGTGGGCACGGCTGGGTGGCGCTGACCGCCAAGGGCAGTCCGATCGTGCTCGACACCCGGGAGGCGTCGACCTACGTCGACACCGACGCCCTCGTCGCCTACACCGATGGGCTGCGCGTCGAGCCCCGGCGCACCGCCCGGCTCGGCGGGCTCATCGGGCGCGGCTCCGGGGAGGCGTTCCAGCTCGGCTTTTCCGGCCAGGGGTTCGTCGTCGTGCAACCGAGCGAGGACGAGCGGCCGACCTTCTCGGTGCGGGGCTGAGGCCGCGATGGCACGGTGGGGGCGGGCGGCCGGGTACCGGCGCCGGACGGCGGAGCGCACCGCGGAGAGGACGGGGACGGCGACATGACGCAGGGCGGGATGTACGGCGGCCACCCGAGTGGTCCGCAGGGCAACTATCCCGGCGGTGGTCCGGGCTATCCGCCGGGCCAGGGCTATCCGCCGGGCCAGGGGACACCTCCCGGTGGCTCCGGTGGGCCGGCCGGCGGCATCCGCAGCAGTCTCCTGGACAATCCCGAGCGTCCCTCGGACGAGCCGTTTTCCCTGCAGAACGGCAAGATGCTCAAGGCGACGCTTGGCGCCCGCGGGATGCGGGAGTTCTATGCCCGCAAGGGCGCGATGGTCGCCTACCAGGGTGCCGCGAACTTCGACGCGCACTGGGAGGGCTGGGGCTCGCGTTTCCACAGCTTCTTCAGCGGCGGCGAGGGCCTGAACCTCATGCAGGTCTCCGGATCGGGTTCGGTCTTCCTCGCCAACCAGGCGCAGGACATCCACATCCTCGACCTGGTCGGTGATGGGCTCACCGTCGACGGCAAGAACGTGCTCGCCTTCAACGCCGACCTGACCTGGGACCTGGTGCGGGTGGACAGCCAGGTCGGCATCGCCGGTGTCGGGAGCTACCAGGTCGAGCTGCGCGGCAACGGCCGGGTCGCTGTCTGCACGTCCGGGGCGCCGCTGGTCATGCACGTAACGCATCAGAACTACTACTTCGCGGACGCCGACGCGGTCGTCGGCTGGTCATCGAGCCTGCAGGTCTCGATGCAGGCGGCGGTGACGTCCTCGGCCGTGTGGCGACCCCGGGGGAACACCGGGGAGAGCTGGCAGATGCAGTTCACCGGCGAGGGCTTCGTCATCGTGCAGCCCTGCGAGCTACTTCCGCCGTACAACGCGCTCGCGGGTGCCGGTCTCGCCGGACAGTTCGGCCTCGGCCAGGGCGGGTTCCAGGGCAACCAGCACGGCGGTCACGGTGGTCACGGCCCAGGCGGCGGTTTCGGCGGTGGCGGCCTAGGCGGTCTGTTCGGTAACCGCTGAGGCGACACCGCCTGCGACGGACGGGCGGCGAGGCGTGGGGGGTCATCTCGCCCGCTCGACGCCCTCGGCGTATCCGGCATTCTTGGCGTATCCGGCATTCTTGGTGTATCCGGCATCCTCGGCGAACACGTCGGGGGTGCGGACGTGTTCGGGCCGAAATCCGATGCCGATGACTCGCCCGAGTAGCCGCCCGAGTACCCGCCCGAGCACCCGCCCGATCCGCGGCGCCGCCGTGGCGGTCACCCCATAGGACATCATGGCCGTCACCAGGTTGGACATCCCGGCCCGCACCGCCCCCGTCATCGTCCTTGCCGTCGCGTTCGTCGTCGCGTTCGTCAGGGGGGCACGCGCGACCTGGCGCGACGGGCTGCCGCCGTGCGCTGGCCGCTCGTCGTCACCCAACAGGCGTACCAGGAAGGCGCCCTGCCGGACCTGGATCATCTGCATGAGCACGACCGGCCAGGTCCGCCGGCGCTGCACCCGCCGCAGCTCGGCCGGCTCGGGTGGCCCGGCCCGCAGCGTCACGGCCATCAGGTTCGCCGTCGCCACCGCGTCCTGGACGGCGTAGTTCACCCCGACGCCGCCCGCCGGGGACATCGCGTGGGCGGCGTCGCCGATGCAGAGCAGACCCGGCTGGAACCATCGGCGAAGCCGGTCGACCTGCACCACCAGGGTCTTCACCTGGTCCCAGTCGGTGAGGTCGTCAACGGCACCGGACAGCGCCGGCGCCGCGGTGGTGATCTGCGCACGGAACGCCGCCAGCCCGCCGGCCGTCCTTGGCTGCCGCTGCGCCGACCCCTTCCGGACCACCATGCCGCACTGCCAGTAGTCGCGTCGATCCAGGGTGATCAGGGCGTGGCCCTTGCGGAGGTGCGCCAGGGTGAATCCGTCCCCGTTTCCCTCCTCCCCACGCTCGTTCCCCTTCTCCTCCCCACGCCCGTTCCCCTCCTCGTTCCCGTTCCCGTCCCTCGCCGCCCGGCGGCCGCTCGCGGACCTGTCACCCATGTCTTTCGGCAGCCGGAACCAGAGGACGTCGAAGGGAGCGCCGCGCTCCCGCACCGGCAGGCCGGCACGGGACCGCAGGGTCGAGTGCCGGCCGTCGGCGGCCACCGTCAGATCCGCCCGGATCTCGACCTCCCCGAGGGGGCCGGCCGCGCGCACGCCCACGACCCGTCCATTCGCCCGGACCAGGTCGGTCGCCTCGGTGCTCATCGCCAGGCGGAACGTCGGATAGGCACCGGCCCGCTCGGCCAGAAACGTGAGAAAGTCCCATTGGGGCATCAGGGCGATGAACGGGCAGGGCGTCCGCAGGTGCCGGAAGTCCACAACGGTCCGGCGCCGGCCCGCCATATCCAAAGCCAGCGTGGCGGCCCGGGTGTGCGGGATGCGAAGGAAGTCCGTCAGCAGGCCCAGCTCCGCCATCACTGCCATCGTGGACGGGTGAATCGTGTCAC
Source organism: Frankia sp. BMG5.23 (assembly GCF_000685765.2). NCBI lineage: Bacteria > Bacillati > Actinomycetota > Actinomycetes > Frankiales > Frankiaceae > Frankia > Frankia sp. BMG5.23. Next base: position 42,209 of record NZ_JDWE01000025.1, on the reverse strand, counting down.
CGCGGAAGTCACGGGCAAAATCATCGTGCTTTTCCAGCACGATGACGTCCACCCCTGCGCGGGCCAGCAACAGACCGAGCATCATCCCCGCCGGCCCACCGCCCGCGATGACGCATCGGGTGGTCCAGCGCAACGGTGCGGATGATGTTCCCATGCCAGCTCCCCGGATCCCGCCCCGGGCCTGCCCCGCGTCGGCCGCCACCAGGCGGAGCGACCGCGGCGGTCCCCGGAGCCCGTCGTCCCCGTCATCCTGCCCGGACGTCCTGCCCCGCCGAGGAGATGATCGAACCTGCCGTCGCCAGGCGCTGAGACTCCCGCTCGTCAGGTGCAGCCCTTCCAGCGCGAACCATTCGATGGCCGGAGGCTGGACTTCCGCGAGTACCGGTAACAGTTCGACCTCGTCGCCCGCCAGGAGGGGGGCATCAGGAGGGGGGCATCGGGGCGGGGGCATCGTGGCGAGAGACGTCAGGCAGGCGACGGGTGGGGCGTGGCAGGGCGGGCGAGCGGGCGAGCAGGACGACCCCGCCCACGACCAGCAGAGCCGCCACCGTGACACCCGTGATAACCCCGGGGGTGTCCGGGGCGGGTACCCCGAAGACGAGCACGGCGAGAGTGTAGGAGACCGTCGGATTGGTGATGTTCATGGCGGTGACGGTCGGCGCGAGCGGACCCACGGCGAACGCCATCTGCCCGAATACGAGGCTGGCCATCGTGACTCCGCACAGGGCGTAGGCGAACCAGTGGGTCGCGGTGGTAGCGATCCCCTCGTTCAGGGTCTCGTCGGTGGCCTGCTTCATCAGCAGGGCGCTCAGCGCGAAGAACAGCCCGGCGCCGACTCCGAGCATCGCCGCACGCATTGCTGGTCGCCGGCCGCGGGAGAAGACCGTCAGCGTCGCCGCGAGGGCAATGATCGCGAGGATGGTCAGCGCCAGCCGGTATTCGTCCAGGGGAGCATGGGCGGGTAGGCGTCCCTGGACCGTGAGGAGCAGCGCGAGGCCTGCGCAGATCGATGCCACCGCCCACCATGCTCCCCGCGCCATCCGTAGATGGGTGCGGACCAGGCCCAGCGGGAGCGCGAACAGTAACTGGGTGACCATGAGGGGCTGCACCTCGGCGAGGGAACCAAGGTGTAGGGCGAGCGCCTGGGTGAAGAACCCGGCGACGTTTGTCAGCCAGCCCAGCAGCCACATCGGTTCGCGTGCCAGGTCGACCAGATGCCCCATTCCGGGCAGCGCGTGCGTCCGGTCGTCACGGGCGGCGAACCGGCTGCGTCCGGCGGCGCGTTGTTGCAGAGCCGCGGACGACGCGAGCAGGAACGCGGCGCACAGGGCCAGCGGGATGAAGAGCAACACGGATCGTTCGGTCCGTCAGGCGGAGCCGGCCCGCGGGGCGGCTGCCGGCGGGCGGCCGGACGCGCCGGCGGGATGGCGGCCGCCCCGCGCGGGCGTACTCATCGGGCTGGGTGCCTCGTCGGGGAGCGTCGGAGACAGCGGGACCGCCGGGACCGCCGGGACCGGGTGTACGCCGCCGAGCGGCCGGTCGAGCCGCCGCGGCGCATCGCCTGGACCGCGCATGTTGGACACGATGGCCGTAATGTACCGGCCCGGGGAACCGGATGTGATGTATCCCGGCTGGTGGGCGCCGGTGTGATCCGAGCGGGAACGTCCTGCTCGCCGGGCCTCGGCGTAGCCGTCTCACACCCCCGGTCCACGGAAGCGGGATCGCTCCAGACCGACGGGAGCGCGGCGTACGGCCGACCGGCCGTACGCGTTCCACGCCCATGGCGGCAGCGACACCACCGGCGTCGTGCGCGGCGTCGTGCGCGGCATCGAGACGATTACCACGGGGCTGAATTAGAAACGCCTGCGCGAGCCGTTTTCGTCTGCCATGTGAAAAAGATTTCCGTCGGCGACCGGTAGGGTCCGACACGGGCCGGGTGGACGGCTGCCTGCTTGACGCGGCATGGCGGCGATGCAATTTTTTTTGTGACCACCGGCACCGGATGGGATCGGTGGGGCCGGTGCCGTGCGTGTCGTCAATTTCCGTCCCGGGCACGTGGTATTCTTTCCGCTGCTCTACCAGATTCGGAGGTGCGCTTGTGCGTCACTCTCTTCGTGGGCTCGCTGTGGGATCCTGCATTGCGAGCACCGTGCTGATCGGAACGTCGCAGATCTCGGTGACCGCGGCGATCGCGGCGCCGGCGGGGCCGGTACCCGCGCCCGTCCCGGATTCCGCGGTCGCGGCTGGCGCGGTCGGCGCGGATGGCCTGCGGGGCAGGAGTTCCCCAGCCGGCATCACGAAATCCGCGCGGGTGTGTTATTTCGAGACCAGAGGCGACGACGTACACGTCTCCAGTTCCGCTCATGAGGCGTCCGGACACGGCTGGTGGGTCAACATCGACTGCGACGTCACCAAGGCGGTCGTCACCGTCCAGCTGCAGGAGTACTACAGCGACGGCACGTGGCGGAACGTCGGCGCGGTGGGCCGGTCGACGGTGAAGTCCGGCGGCGGCGCCGGAAACCGGGCGACCGGGCGGGGCCACTGCAGGAGCGGCAGTCTGACAGGGTGGCGTAGCGTCATCGACGTGGATCTGGTGGGCGTGCCCGACGACCCGAACAAACTCGTCACGACGGGTCGGAACATCAGGTGCCGGCGGTAGTGCACGAGGGTGACGCGGCCGGGCCCGCCGGCACCCTGTTCGCCTCCCTGTACGGCGAGCTGGCGCCGCACCCGTGGCGGGATCCCTTCGTCGCATCCTCCGACGCGTACAGCCTGTTCGTCGCGAGGTCGTCCGCGCTGGGCTGGCTCACCGAGGCCATGCCGGACGCCTCCGGCGGCCTGTGGGGGATGAACGATGCCGGGCAGGACCGGCCTGCCGCCGCCGGGGCGTCGCCGTCCCGCGCCGCCTGGTTCCAGGTGTCGTTGACCGAACCGGTCCCGAACCGCCGCCCCCTGCCGGTGCAGCCGTTCCTGGCCTGCGCGGACGATGTCGTGGCGCGGATCGGCACGCTGCGGCTGACGGCGGTGCAGCTCCTGCTGCCGGTGCAGCTCCTGCTGCCGGTGCAGGTGTCGCCGGTGGAGGGCCTCGGGATCTCGCCACGGACACCCGCCGTGGGAAGTCTACTGCAGGATGCCGGCTGGTTCGCCGACTGCGCCCCGCGGCACAGAACGCGGGTGCGGGTGACGGTGGACGGCGGGCAGGACCCGGCCATCCGTTCCGCCGCCCCCGCGATGCTCGACTGGCTGCGCAAACTCGACCAGCACGTCTTCTCGGATGACTCGCTCTCTCCGGCGAACGACGACCATCCGGTGCTGGAACCCGCCGTCATCGATGAACTGTGGCAGGGACCTGCTCGGCACCGGGTCACCTTCCAGGGGGCCCTCGCCGAGTGGACGTTGGACGCGCTGGGCTGGCTGGCCGCGTTGCTCGCGGAGGCGAGTGCCCGGCACGGGGTCGGCATCCCGCTACTGGTGACCGCCAGCCGATCGACGAGCCGAACGGGTTGAACTCCCTGGCCGGGGTGACGGCCATCCGGCGCGCCGATATCGTCCGGGTGTGGCCGTCATCGTGCAGTTTATCGTCGCTATAGTGCTGGAGATCACTGGAACGCTGGCGCTCCGGGAGACCAGCGGGTTCACTCGGCTCTGGCCGACCCTGATGGTCTGTGTCTGCTATCCGCTGTCATTTTTTTTCGTGTCTCGAGTGTTGCAGCATCTGGAGATCGGCTTCACTTACGCGGTGTGGTCCGCGGCCGGCACCGCGGCCATGGCCGTCATTGGCGCGGCCGTCTTCGGCGAATCGATGAACGCGCTAAAGGTCGCCTCGCTGGTCCTCGTCATCGTCGGAGTGGTCGGTCTCCAGCTTAGCGGTGCCCGCCGCTGACCAGCTGGTAGCTGGTAGCGGGTTTTTCGGTCGGTCAAAGCGCGGGTAGTTATATTAAGAGCGTGTCTTGTGTGGCCGCTCCGGGTGAACCGCCCCGGGTTCGGTGGAGACCGGGGCGGTTCAGTCAGTCTGACCCCGACCGCTTGGACGTCGTGTGGCGCGCTTAGGGTATCCGGCTCCCCAGATTGAGGCCCTACCAATTCCGGTGGATGTGAAGGTTCATCTCGCCTACCGGGAACCGGGCGGCTGGACCTCTCCCCATCACCGCTTCGGGGATATGGAAGCGGCATCGCGCTACATGGATGCGATCCACCACCTTGCCGGCCATGATGCTGCACGGAGGCGCGTCTGGGTATATAGCCCGTGTACCTGTCCCTAACCACTTGCCCACCTTCTCGTATGAGGGGGTGGGCCTTAGCTTGGTAGGGTATGGCTGTGGCGAAGCTGCTGGTGGTCCATCACACCCCGTCCCCGACCATGCAGGAAATGCTGGAGGCGGTTCTGTCGGGTGCTCGGACGGACGAGATCGAGGGCGTAGAGGTTGAGGTGCGGCCGGCACTCTCAGCCACGGCCTCGGATGCGTTGGCTGCCGATGGGTATATTCTTGGTACTCCGGCGAATATCGGCTATATGTCGGGCGCTTTGAAGCACTTTTTTGATGGTGTGTATTATCCTTGCCTTGAAGCAATCGTCGGCCGGCCGTATGCCCTCTACGTCCACGGCGGCAGCGACACCACCGGCGCCGTGCGATCAGTCGAGACGATCACTGCGGGGCTGCGGTGGAAGCGCTTGCGGGAGCCGCTGACGGTGGTGGGAGCGCTCGACGCTGCTGCCCGCGAAGCATGCTGGGAGTTGGGCGCGACCATGGCGGCCACGCTCGCGGACACGTAGTGTAACCATTCGACGCATGCGACTTTGTGCAAGTTCTGCGACCAGACCTACTTTCCCGTGCTTGAGGCGACCATCGGCCGGCCGTACGCCTTGTATGTCCACGGCAACAGCGACACGACCGGTGCGATCCGTGGGGTCGAGACCATCGCGACCGGGCTGAAGTGGAAGCGCCTTCGGGAGCCGCTGTCGACCATCGGCGAGGTAGATGCCGCTGTACGCGAGGCCTGTTGGGAGCTCGGCGCCACAGCTGCGGCCAGCCTGATGGACGATTGACCCGGGCGTGCCGGTATGGCACTGAACGTGACCGCACGGCGCACGCGACTTTCCTCATGTTTTTGCGGCCAGATCTACTACCCGTGCCTCGACGTGGCGGTAGGCCGGCCGTACGCGCTGTCCACGGTAGCGCGGTAGGTCCACGGCAGTAGTTATACGACCGGCGGGACTCGCGCCGTCGCAACGATCGCCACCGGACTGAAGTGGAAGCACCCCACGAACCTTTTTCGATCATCGTCGAGGTGGACGCGGCTGCCCGCGGAGCCTGTCGGGAGTTCGGCGCCACGGCAGCGGCCAGCCTGATGAAGAGACCTGGAGGGACCGGCCGAAGGCGAGTGCTGTCTGGACGCGTCAGCGGACGGGAGGCATTGCGTGCCAGGGGTCCCAGGTGGACCAGGCCTGCCAGTTCGGCAGGCCGTCGTCGCACAGCCAGTTCCATGAATGCCAAACCGTGCCGTCTCGGTCTATACCAACGAGCTCTTGGTGGCGGTCGGAGTGGGAGCCGGCGGCGATGGCGGTGAGCCACCCGGTCCGCACGGGGCGGGTGGTCGTGTCGGAAGCGACGGTCAGGCGCTGCTCTGCTCCGGTAGCGGCATGTGTGGGGGCGTGGTGTCGTCGCGTGGAGTGGTCATGTCCGTCCAGTCCGACCAGCCGGGCTCGGGCCAGTACCACCGGTGTCGCATCCGGCCGGTGGCGTCGAGCGCGTATACCTCCAGGTGACCTTCGGTGAGGGAGGACACCGCGATGTCCGTCGCTGTCATGCCCAGGCGGGTTAGCTTGTGCCAGTCGGACCATTGCGGTTCGGGCATCCACCAGCGGTGCCAGACCTCGCCCTCGACGAGGACGAACAGTTCCTGGTGGGCTCGTCCATGGGAGCCCACCGCGATGGCGTCGAGTGGCCGATCCCAGGGCCCGGCCATGTGGTGCCAGTCGGACGTACGTAGTCGGAAGTCCCGTTGAGTTGATCGACGTTGGCGGTGGCTGGGGGGACTGGGTGTGGCCTGATGGTCTCCGTGGGTGACGGTTCGCTGGTCGGGATAGTTTGCTGCGGTGCGTGGCGGTTGTCGAGTCGGGTGTTTGCGGCGTTGCTGGTGGTGAGGCGCTGGCGGATGTGTTGGTGGAGAACGGCCGTCTGCGAGTCGAGCTCGCGGAGCTGAGGACGGAGCATGCCCGGCTGCTCGCGGGACAGCTCCACCAGGGCCGCACGCACCTCATCCACGGTGGCCTCCCCGAATTGGATGTTCACGGAGAAGTTGAACTCATCCCGACCGCGCATGGCCTCGTCGAGCCCGCCTTCGGTGAGGTCAACGGCGGTGTAGGCCAGCAGTTGCGCGGGCTGGTAGCGGCCGGTAGCCACGATGCGGTCCCACTCCGGCGTCCCCGGATACGGGCGGAACTCGAAGACGGAGGCCCGGAAGTTCCCCGGCTGGCCGTCGGCCACCTCCCACAACTCCCTGACGTGGCGGACGGTGGCCGCCAGCTCCTCCCGCGTCTCGGTGGGGAAGCCCAAGATGAAGTATCCCTTCACCGAGATGCCGCGCTCGTTGAGGCGGCGGACCACGGAGCGGGTCATGTCCGGGGTGATCCGCTTACCCATGTACTTCAAGAGCCGTTCACTGCCGGACTCGACGCCCAGGGCAACTTCGCGCAGGCCGTTGGCGGCCAGCACATCCAACAGGGCGTTGTCGACCCGATGCAGGATGTTGATGCGGCCGGTGGCGTCCCAGACGAAGCGGTCCCCGAGGCGAGCGGCGGTGAAGGCCTCCATGCACTGGCGGATGAACCGCTCGTAACCGAGAAAAAGATCATCGACGAAGCGGAAGGCGGTCACGCCGCCTGTGGCGTGCAGCACCTCCATCTCCGCGATGATGCCGGCCGGGGTGCGGGTGCGGATGGTGATGTCTGGGTTGGCGCTAACAGCAGCGCCGCAGAAGGAGCAATCGTAAGGACACCCGCGGGCACCGACCATGTTGGCCTCGACGCGGCCGTCTGGCGCCTGGTACGGGTCGCCCACCAGAAACCGGCGGTCGACGAAGGGCAGGCGGTCCACATCCGGGCTCAGGTGGTGGCCCGCGCCCGGACGGCCGCCGGTGACAGGCTGGCGAAGGATGGGATCGAGCCACATCACGCCGGGCAGGTCGGCGCGGGAGCGTTTGTCCTGCAACAGCTCAGCCACGCGGGTCTCGCCCTCGCCCAGCACCAGGGCCTCCAGCGCCCCGAAACGGGGGTCGGTGATGATGGCGGCAGGCATGGCCTTGGCCTGGTGCCCGCCGATCATGACCATGATGTCCCGGTCCAAGCCGGCGGCGATTTCGGCGCTCACCTCGTAGGTGGGGGCCAGGAGGTTGAAACCGGCCCAGCGCGGTCCGAGGCGGTTCACCAGTTGATAGGTCTCTTTGACGCCGAGCCCCAAAGCCTCGGCGTCGAGCACGCCGACGTTGAAGCCTTGGGCCGCCGCGTAGGTTGCGATGTAGGCCATGCCCAACACGGGCAACGTGAAGTCGTTTACCCGTGGGCGGACGCCGTAGTCACGCAGCGGGGCGTTAATAAAAACGGCGTCGAGCGGCTGGTTCAGGTCGGCGCCCAGGACGGGGCCGTCATCCAATGTCTCCACGGTATGAACCCCAAGCGAGGGTCAGTATGGTCAAGGTTGATAGGTGTTCCCCCGCCAGATGCCGCCACTGGGCACCGAAGGCACGCTCATTGTTGAACCAATGGTGCGCTGGGGCAGCTCGCCCCGCCCACGTGCGTACGGCCAGATCGGCGTAGGGGTAGAGGTCCCAGGTATTGGTGTAGTCAGCAACAGCAGCGCCGGCCGTCCAAGGGCCAATCCGCTGGACGCTTTGCAATTCGTCGACCAGGGCAGCCAGGGGTAGGCGGTTCCAGTTTTCGCCGTGGGCCAGGTAGGCCGTAGCGGCGGCCCGCAGCGCTGGCCGCTTGAAAGCTAGCCCTAGTTCTCCGTACTGCTCGTCGTCTAGCTCTAGGATTTTTTCGGGGCTCGGAAACAGGCCGAACGCGCCACCGTCCGGCAGCGCCACTTGCTCGCCGTGGGCCGCACATAGTGCCCGGTAGAGCTTCTTGGATTGCCCCGCCCGGATGACTTGACGCAAGATCGCGGTCGCTAGGGCCTCCCACAGCGAGGGGTTGCGGAAACGTCCCACCAGCCCGAGGCCAGCCAGCTCCTTGGCGAGCTCCGGCACTTCGCTAGCTGCTCCCTCCGGCAAGCCGAAGACATCCGCCAGCGGCTCCGCCGCCTCATCGCCCAGTGCCGCGAGCGTCAATTTGCCGCCGTGAACCTCCGCCAAGACCGGGCCGCCAGGCAACGCAAATACGCGGCGTACCCCATCTGCTGCGGGAAGCCAGGCGGGGTACTCGGTCATCCAGCGGTCTGCGGCAAACGGCATGAGGAAACTCCGGAAGTACGACGGTATTGGGCGAAGATATTGGCGCTATTATCTCATGGCGTCACTCCGGGGTAGGCGACTGTCCAGGGCTTGCAGGCCAGCGAGCACCCGTTTTAGAACTGCCATGTCATCGAAAACCAACCCAGGATCGGCACGTGCAACCGTAGCCCGACGGTGCGGGAGAAGCGGGTGCGACTCCTGGGATTCGGGCGGTGCCGGTGCCTCAATCTGGCACCAGGTCACTTTGCCAACTCCGGTGGGTGATGGGCAGTAGGCTGCCGCCGTGCTCAGGGCTTCGACAATGTGAAGGCCCCGGCCACTCTCACCGTGAAGATACTGAACCTGAAGTTCGGGCGGCTTCGGGTTGCGATCCCAGACTTCAAGTATGAGGCTCCCGGCGGCCCAACTGATGCGCATGGATACGATGGGCCTTGAGCCGCCGCCGGAACTTTGGGTGGCCCGGACGGCATTAGTAATGAGTTCTGAAATCAACAGGGCCGTGGTGTCGAGAAGATCTGTAAGCCTCCAGTCCTCCAGCAGCTCGGCCGCCGCTTGCCGCGCCAAGGCCGGGGCCGTGGTGGTGGCGGCGAACCTGGTGGACGCTCGCGCGCAGGTGAGCGGCTGGCTGGGGTGCAGTGCTGGCCGGAAGGTTCATGTCGACCTCGGCGAAGGGACGGCGGGCGTTACGGTGAGCACCCGCGCGCCCAACACCTCGATCTCCACTTCGATGGCCTGCCGGACGGCGGGCAAGGGAGAGAGGTGATCGAGACTTGCCACCAGGACCCCGGCGGCTTCCGACCTCATGACGGCTTCGAGGAGGACCGTGAGGCCGGGACGCACGATGCGCCCCGGGGGAATGGAACGGTCGACAAAAATTTCTGCCAGGGCCAAGCCTTCGGCCTGCGCGTGGGCGGTGAGCTGGTCGTGGAGCCGGTCGATTTCGGCTTCGTCGGCGTGCTCGGAGCTGATGTAGCCGTACACCGTCCGCGCCGACTGGCACTCCGCCGAGGACGGCGGGCGGCCGTTCATGAGGCGGTGAAGCGGGTGGTGGCCTGGCTGCTCGGAAGGAACCCCGGCCAGATGAGGAAGGCCCGGCGGGACAGGCTAGCGGCAGGGGTGCGGCGCTGGCGGGCCAGCATCCGCCGCGCCTCGCCGTGCAACCGGCGCAGTTCCGCGGTGACGGCTTCGGTTCGCTCTTCCAAGGCTGCCTGCTGTACAGCGGTGGTGGGCAGGTCGCCCGCGTCGCAAGCGAGGACGACGCCAGCGGCTTCCAGCCGTCCCAACGCTGCCCCGAGCCCTTCGGTGATGAGCCGCAGCGCCGCACTGCCCGGCGGCCCCAGTACGGAGTCTTGCCTTCCGGTGTTTGCATCCACCGGTGCCTCCAATCCTGGCAGGAAGATCCACTGATGTGGACGGGCGCCCGAGGCCGGGGAGCAGGGTCCTCTACCCGGCCCCGGGCGCCTTGGTCCTCAGCGTGAGCGGGCGGGACGGATGCGGCCATGCCGGGCCATGTATGACGGCTATACGTGCCGCCGCCAGTTCCCCACCTGGCGTGACCAATGCCCCTTTACGCTGCTGCCGAGCGCACTTGGATGACCACGAGTGGGAGCGGCCGGGGGCATGGACAGGGCATCAGGCCGGTACTGCCGCTCCTGCGGGAGCCGTCTCGCCCGCGACAACGCGGCCGGGTCCTGTGCCCCCTGCCAGCGCAAACAGGAGCAGCTGCGCCTTCAGGCCCCGGTGGTGCCTGATCACTTCTGGCAGACCGATGAACTACGCGACGCCCTGGCCAGCTGGCACATGGGCCGGGTGATCGCCGCCTACCGCCGCAACCCCTGGCACGGCCGGGTGCTGGCGCAGGAACTGGTTGGCGGCTGGGCCGACCTCTCCCAGGTGCAGCTATCCCGCATCGAGTCCGGCCCGCCGATCAAGGACCTGGACCGGCTGATGATGTGGGCGCGCACCTTGCGCATCCCCGCTCATCTGCTGTGGTTCCAGCTCCCCGAGCAGCGCCCCGCACCTGTAGCGGCGGCCCCGACGCCGCCGGTACCCGCGGGGCCGGACCTGCCGGCGCTGCTGGGCAGCCTGACGGCTGGGCGCCTCCCGTTGGCCGCCGGCGAGACCCGTAGCCCCACCATCGGCATTTCCGCCTTCGAGGGCATGACTACGGGCCAGAGCGCCGAACTGCTGCTGAAATTGTTCTTGCAGCTTGACGACGAGTTGGGCGGCGACAGCCTGTATCTGCCCCTATCCCGGTACGTGGCCCGGATGGCCGTGACGGTGGAGCAGGACCCCGGTGATGGTTTGCTCGCTTTCGGCCAGCTCGCCCAGATGACGGGGTGGCTGGCGCTGGACGCTGACCACCACGCCCAGGCCCGCCGCTACTTCACCACCACCATCTACGTGGCCCATGAGAGCGACGAACCGGGCCTGGCCGCCAGCGCCCTGGGTTATATGAGCCTTCAGGAGACCTACCGGGGGCGGCGGGGGCCGGCGCTGTCGCTAGCGCAAACCGCGCTCGCCTCCGGGACGGCCGGGCTTACGCCGCTGACCAAGACGATGTTGGGTACCCGCCTGGCTCGGGCCCAGGCCGGCGTTGGCGACCAGGACGGCTGCCGCCGCACCTTGGACGCCGCCCGTACCGACTTCGAGGCCGCCGGCCACCGGGACGAGCCCATGTGGGTGTCCTACGTCGACGAGGTAGAGGTAGCCGCCCAGGAAGGCGCCTGCCTGCTGGAACTGGGCCAAACCGGCGAGGCCGCCTCGGCGCTGACGCAGGCCATTGGCCTGCTTACCCAGCGCACACCCCACCGCATCCGGGACCAGGTGCATTACCTGTCCCGGCTGGCGAAGTGCCACTTGAAGGCGGGCGACGTTGAGCAGGCCTGCCAGACGGCGGCCGATGCCCTCTCCCTGAGCGAAGCCATCGGCTCGACGCGGGTAGCTCTGCGCCTGAAAGAATTTGCGGACGGGCTTGAGCCCTTCGGCACCGTGCCCGCGGCGCGGGACTTCGGCGAGCGGTTCCGCCTGGCGACCGCTGGCCCCGGCAGTTAGCCCACGAGGCCGAAGACGGCCGCTTGGAGGGCGCGGGGCCGGGTGAGGTCCGGCAAAACGGCTTCGGCCCCAGCGGCCTCGAGGTCCGCCACGGTGCTGCCGCCGGTGGCAACGCCCACCGCCCGCACACCAGCATCGTGGGCGCCCTTGACATCGTGCGGCGTATCCCCGATCACCACCACCCTGGGCCGGGGGAAGCTCACCTGGTGGGCGGCCTCGGCCCGCTTAACCGCCAGCCGGACCAACACGGCCCGGTCGCTGTCGTCGTCGCCGTAGCCGCCCACGGCCAGGTCTAGATGCTCCGTGAGCCCGAAGGCGGCCAGCTTGACTTCGGCGATGGAGTGCAGGTTGCCCGTCACGACAGATTGCACAACACCATCGGCAACGAGAGCCGCGATGGCCTCCCCAGCACCGGGCAGGCTGCGGCCGGCGCCCCGCATCCGGTCCTGGAGCTGCCGGGCCGCCTCGCCCAGGGCGTCGTAGAAGGCCGGTAGCAGCGGCTCCGGCTCGGTGATCCCGCCGAGTTGGAGCGTCTCGATAATGATCGCCCGCTCCGTGCGGCCGGTCATGTCGGCCAGCTGTTCCATGGGGCTGCCCGTTACCAGCTGGTAGGCGCGGGCGTAGATGTCCCGGCTGACGCCCTTGATCTCTAGCAGGGTGTGGTCGACGTCCCAAAGGATGAGGGCCGGTGCGGTCACCCGGTCATGATCCCACATCGAAGGAACGGCGGGTGGTGACCGCCGGCTCCCGTCCGGTGGACTTTTGGCCGCTACACTCTCGATCACGTTGATACCCAGGCGGCATCCCACGGGAGCGATCACATGCCGGAGCTGGCCGCGCCTTACTGCGAGTGCGGCACCCGGCTGGCCGCCGACAACGCCGGCCCCCGCTGCACCGGATGCCTGGGGCGAGTCCGCCGGGAAGCCGAAGGCCCGCCGGCGCTTCCGGATCACTTCTGGCAGACCGATCAACTCCGCGACGCCTTCGCGGCCCAGCACATCGGCCTGATCTCCGTGGCCTACCGCCAAAGCCCGTACCACCGCCGGCCCATCAGCCAGGAGCGGCTTGGTGGGTGGCTCAATTTGACCCAGGCCCAGGTGAGCCGGATCGAGAGTGGCCCGCCCATCCGGGACTTGGACCGCCTGACGCACTGGGCCAGGACACTTCGGCTGCCGCCTGCCCTGCTTTGGTTCGACCTTCCCGGGCAACCGCGGGTACCCCTGGCGGCGTCTTCCACGCCGGCCTGGATGGGTGGACCGGGTTACGGCTCCATCGCTGCCACCGTCGAGGGTGGAGCCCTGGAGACGATCCGCGCCGCCGCCCTGGCCTTCCGGGCTGCCGACCGCCAGCTCGGGGGCGGGCGGCTGTACCCAGTGGTAGTGCGGTTCATCCAGACCGAAGTTGCTCCGCAGCTGGTGGGCCACCAGCACCCGCCGTCGGCGGTATTTTCGGCGGCCTCGTCGCTGACGGACATGGCCGGCTGGCCTACGACGACGAGCGGGGCGACCTCGCGGGGCAGCACTTCGTGCAGGCCTTCGGCCTTGCCACCGCCGCCGGCGACCAAGCCCTGAGTGCCCAAGCCCTCGTGAGCCAGAGTCACCTAGCCTTGGAGGATGACCGTCCCCGCGACGCCGTCCGGCTGGCCGAGGCTGGCCTTGCCCTGGTGCCGGATGATCCGGGCTGCGGCGCATTGCGTACCCGGCTTCATGCCATGAAGGCCAGGGGCAGCGCCTTGGCCGGAGCACCGGCCGACTGCTTGACCGCCCTCCGGGCCTCCGTACTGGAACTGTCACGTGCCGCCACCGGTGGCCACGAGTGGCTGAGCCCATTCGACGAAGCAGCGCTGGCCGCTGAGGCCGCCATTTGCTTGCGGGATCTTCGTGACCTTGCCGGAGCCGAGCGCCAGGTTGCCCGCGTGCTGGAGCTTCGAGGCCCCGACCGGGTTCGTAGCCGGGCCTTCGGGAACCTGACCTTGGCCACGGTGCGTCTTGGGGCCGGCGACCTTGAGGGGGCGTGTGAAGCCGGCGGCCAGGTGCTCGACGTGACGCCGCATCTGGCATCCGATCGCGTCGTCGGCCAGCTTCGGGCCCTTGGCCACCGGCTTGAACCTCACGGAGCTGTTGGGCCCGTAGCCAATTTTCTTGGGCGGATGACCACGACGTTGCCACGACCCCGGCCGGCTGAGGCTTCATGAACATCGAACAGGAGTGGGAGGCCAGCTACGCCGGCCGCGATGCCGCCGAGTTCGCCCACCTGGCCGAAGGCAACGCCCGCCAGGCCCGCAAGCGGGTATCGGCTGATGCTCTGATCCGCGACGAAGCCGGCCGCCTCCTGCTGGTTGATCCGACATACAAGCCGGATTGGGATCTACCGGGCGGGATGGCTGAAGCCAACGAGCCGCCGCGGGACGCCCTGCGGCGCGAGCTGAAGGAAGAACTCGGTCTTGATCCGCAGGTGGGTGACCTGCTGTGCGTGGACTGGGTTTCACCGCATGGGCCGTGGGATGACCTGCTGGCCTTCGTCTTCGACGGCGGCGCCCTCACCCAGCAGCAAGCGCAGGGGCTGCGCTCCGTGGACCCGGAGCTGGCGGCCGTCCGCTTCTGCTCCCCGGAGGAGGCGGCCCAGCTACTCCGGCCGTATGTATGGCGGCGGGTACACGTAGCACTCGCCGTGCTGGGCGGAGGAGGTGTCCGCTACCTCCAGGACGGCCATAGTTGACCGTCCTGGTGCTGCTGGGACGGTCGTTCAACAGAAGTACAGGCACTTTGCACCAGCCTGCCGCCCTCGACAACTCCGCGCGAGCCTGGGCGGTGGAGCTGGCCCGCGCAGCCTGGCGCATGTTCGTCGTCGTCTGCCTGGCCATCGAGGTCACGCATTGCGTCCTGAGTGGTCGCAAGCGGCCCCGGCACCGCCGCTTGCCGAGCATCCGGCCGCCCTGAAGCGGCGCAAATGAAAAAGCGGCTGCCCGCTGGAACGGGAGCCGCAATAAGCACTAACGGAAAAACTCACTCTTAGCTTACCGGGCATCCGGATGTCGGTCAATGCCTTTCGTCAGCCTACCCCTCCCCTTACAAGTCAAAGGGGTCGCGGCCGGTGCTCGGCTAAGAGGGACAGTAAACAAGGAACTCCGCCATGAGCGCCTTCATGGTATCTAATACACACATTGATGCCCTCCTCACAGCTGCTCTCCATTTCGGCACGCAACTTCCCTTGTCCTGGTATGACACCAAAGAGAAACCCGCTGAGGGCTACCAGCGAGGAGCACCCTGGGGGCCAGGGACGGCCGAGTGGTAAAACAACACCGCCGTACCTTGACGCCAGAGAGTGTCCATTCACGGGTGTGCCGGGGTAGCCCGCTGACCTTGGGGTTTGTGTTGCGGGGACGTGCTGTGGCCGTTGCTTGATCCTGGTGGCTGGGCGTGGATGATCAGGGTTGTGGCTGAGCTGTCCGCGTCGTCGTGGGAGTCGCGTCTCGCGGCTGCCGAGGCGCGGATCGAGGAACTCGCCGTCGGGCAGGCCGCGTCGGTGGCGGCGAACGAGCGGTTGGTGTCGGTCAACGAGCGGCTGCGTCGGGTCGTGGAGGACTCGGCCGCGCGGCATGAGGTGGAGCTTGGCGCGGTGCGCGCCGAGCGGGACCGGGCCGTGCGGCGGGTCGAGGAGCTTGAGCTCGAGTTCGCCGAGCTGCGCCGGCGGCTGTCGCGGGACAGCACGAACTCCTCTGTGCCGCCGTCGAAGGATCCGGTCGGGGCGAGGGAGAAGCGGAAGGCCGAGCGGCGGGCGTCCTCGGAGCGGGTCCGGTCGAAGGAGAAGAAGCCGGGTGGGCAGCCGGGTCATCCGGGGGCGGGGCTGGCCCGGGAGGAGACGCCGGACCGGTCGTTATCGGCGGACCCGCCGTCGGAATGCTCGTCCTGCGCGGCGGATCTGTCCGGCGCGGGGGTGCTGGCGGACGGGTGGGCGCAGGTCTGGGACCTGCTCGAACCGGTGCTGGAGAAGGTCGAGTGGGCGCTGCCTCGGCGGCGCTGCGCGTGCTGCCGGAAGGTCACCACCGCCGTGGTTCCGGGGGTGCGGCACGCGGCGGCGGGCGCGGTGTCCTGCGGGCCCAGGCTGCACGGCGCGGCGGTGCTGCTCGCCTCCGAGGGCAACGTGCCGGTGGAGCGGGCCGCGATGGTGATCGACGGGCTGCTGGGGGTGCCGGTCTCGTCCGGGTTCGTCGCCCGCGCGAACGAGCGGCTCGCGCAGGATCTTCAGGCTGCCGGGTTCGACGAGGCGATGAAGGCGGCGCTGCGGGCCGAACCGGTGCTCTGCGGGGACGAGTCGCCCGTCAACGTGCTGCGCAAGGATCGTGACGAGGTCACCGGCACCGCCCTGTCGGGCACCCCGCACCTGCTGGTGGTGCGCACCCCGGCGCCCGGGCTGGTCTGGTATGCGGCGATCAGCTCCCGCTCGTCCGGGGCGATCGACGCCACCGGCGTCCTCACCGGCTGGCACGGCTACCTGACCCGCGACGACTACGCCGGCTGGCACCAGTACGACCCCACGCTCGCCGGCGTGCAGTTGTGCTGTGCCCATCTCATCAGGGCGTTGCGTGCGGTGCTGATCCTCGCGCCGAAGGTCCAGAAGTGGGCGGGCCGGCTCATCGACCTGCTCCGCGAGGCCAACGGCCTGGTCGTCGCCGCCCGCGCCGCCGGGAACAGCCGCCTCGGCCAGGCCGCGATCGACGCGCTGCGGGCCCGCTACGACGCCGACGTCCGGATCGGCGAGCTGACGAACATGTCCCGCCCCTGGGCCGACGAGAAGAACCATCCCGGCCTGGTCCTGGCCCGCCGGCTCGCCGCGAAGGCAGACCAGGTCTGGCTCTTCACCACCGACTTCAAGATCCCATGGACGAACAACCCCAGCGAGCAGGCCATACGCCTCCCGAAACGCCACCAGGCCGTCTCGGGCTACTGGCACACCCCCACCATGGCCGCCTACCTACGCGTGCGCTCCTACCTCGTCTCCGCCCGCGACCACGGCCTGACCGCCGTCGACGCCATCCGCCTCGCCCTCGCCGGTACGCCCTGGATGCCAGCCAGGCGCGCGGCCAGCCCCACACACGCTCTCGCCACCTAAACCAACATCAACACGGGGCTGCTCAAGCCGTCACCCGTGAATGGACACTTGACTGGGGGCGGGGTCAAACGGTCGTAGCGACGCCTCGATAGGATGATCGCGATGGCGTCGAGGCTGCGGGCAGCCAGGTGCACCAGCGCGGTCCGCTTGATCTGTGACCACACCCCTCCGCCGGGTTCAGCTCGGGGGCATAGGCCGGCAACGCCACCACGCTCACCCAATCTGCGTGTTCCTGTAGAAACGCGGCCATCTCCGCCTGGCGGTGGATGTTCACCCCGTCCCAGACCAGGATCATCCGGCCCCCGGGAAGCTGGGCGTGCGCGGCGGCCAGCAGATCCCGGCAGTCCTGCCAGCCGATGCCTTTCCGGCCGCTGCCACCACGCCAGGTCCGGGCCCGGTAGAGCAGCCCTGGGCCGCCACCCGGGGCGGTAGCAGACCATCGGCGACCACACTCACCCGTCCGGACCCGCCCGGCCGGGTACCCGCACCACCGGTGTTCGCCCACGTCGACCCCAGGTCCGTGCCCGTGGCGGCCTGCGGCTCTGTCCTGTCTCGCCGAGGAAACCCGGCCCAGGCCGCTTGCTCCAGACAGTGCGGGGGCGTGGTTTGTTGCCTGTCACGCAGCGGGCGTGTCGGTGCCGCGCAGGATGTAGAGATCGTCGCCGAAGACGGCGGTGATCTGGATCTGGCCGCCGAGGGCCTGGACGTAGCGGGCGATGACGTCGACGGTGGAGACGTCGCCGCGTTCGATCTGGGAGACCCGGCTCTTGCTGACGCCCATGTGCTCGGCGACGTCGGTCTGGGTCAGGCCGAGGAGCCTGCGGCGTTCGGCGAGGCGGTGGCCGTCGATGTAGGCCTGGTTGCGCCTGCGGGCCTCGGTCAGGGTCTCCTCGGCGTCGGCGATCAGATCGGCGCGGACGTCGTTCCACCGGGGGAATCTGGTCATGAGCTGCCCTCCTCGGCTTCCCGTTCCTTCATGTACTCGGCGTACAGCGTCTCCGCGCGTGGGATCGCCGTGCGGTACCAGCCGGACCAGTCGCCCGACTTGTCCCCACCGATCAGCAGGATGGCGCAGCGCCAGGGATCGAAGACGAACAGGACGCGGATCTCCGAGGTGCCCGCGGAAGCTGGCCGGAGCTCCTTGGGATTGTGGATCTCCGAGCCGACCAGGCGGTCGACCAGTGGTCGGCCCAGGCTTGGCCCGGCATCGGCCAGCCGATCGATCGCGTCGACGACGAGCGCCCTGGACCTCGGATCGAGCTCGTTGACCCAGGCCAGGAACTCGTTCGTCACGCGGACTTCCCATTCGTCCACAGACAGAGTTTAGCAAATTCTCGACCTCGGACGTGGGAGCGGCGGCGCCGGGCTCGCTGTCTTCTACGTGGCCGGCCGTGGTGTCTCGACCTCGCGGACACGTAGCGTGGCCACGTCGCGTACCCGAGTTTCGGTGAAATCTGCGACCAGAAGTAGCGCGAACCCTGTGCCAGAGATGCACGTTGCGTGACGCATGGTGAGCAATGGGTCCCGCTGGCTGTTCCGGCTACCCGATTCAGTCGCCTCCCGCTGAGCGTCCGACGTACGGCGCGAGCGCCCGCTCCAACTGCTTGACGTCCTCGTCGCTCATCCAGAACGCCCGCACCTGGACCGGCTCGTCTGGTGCGTCGTCCTGCAAGACGAAGGCAGTCCCGGCCATATCTCTCGTGATGAGGTCGCATCGAGCGCCGGCCTCCAGCGCCTCGGACCCCAGCACGAGCCGCGCCATCTCCCGCGTGAGCCGCATGGCGATCTTCGTCGGCCACTGGTCACGTGACTCGATGGTCTCCTTCCGGGGGTCCTGGAGACCTCCGACCACGCATATTCCAGCGGCCCGCCCCAGGTTCAGAAGCGTGTTCACCAACTGCTTGATCTCCGCCTGTGCCTTCCGGTCCGGCACGAGCGCCAGCAGGTAGCCCAGCTCGTCGATCAGGATAATTTCCAGCGGCGTGGCCGGACTCGGCGTGAAAGCGCGGACGTCACCGGCCAGCTGCTCGGTGCGGTCCTCCATCAGCTGCACCGCCCGACGGAGCGACGCCACCATGTCGTCCGGCTTCGCCGCGTAGGTGGCGAAGCAGCCGCGCCCCAAGGCGAGCTCCAGACGTGTCCATTCAGGGGTGCGAGGTCGTAGTTCGCTGAGCTGGGTGTTTGTGTTGGTGTGACACGCCGCTGGTGTTGCCTGGTGGTCGGGACTGGTGGCGGATGATCTGGGTTGTGGCTGATCCGCCGGTGTCGTGGGAGCCGCGTCTGGTGGCGGCTGAGGCGCGGATCGAGGAGCTTGGTGTTGGGCTGGCTGCGGCGGAGGCGGGGAACGAGAAGCTCGCGGCGGTGAACGGGCGGTTGCGTCGGGTTGTGGAGGACGCGGCGGCGCGGCATGAGGCGGAGATCGGCGCGGTGCGCACGGAGCGGGACCAGGCGCTGGGGCGGGCTGTGGAGCTTGAGCGGAAGGTCGCCGAGCTGGAGTTGGAGGTCGCCGAGTTGCGGCGGCGGGTCGGGATGGACAGTACGAACTCGTCGGTCCCGCCGTCGAGGGAGCCGGTCGGCGCGAAGGAGAAGCGGCGGGCTGAGCGTCGCCAGGGTTCGGAGCGGGTCCGGTCGAAGGAGAAGAAGCCGGGTGGGCAGCCGGGGCATCCGGGGTCGGGGCTTTCCCGGGAGGCGGAGCCAGACCGGTCGCGGGCGGCGGACCCGCCGGCGCAGTGCTCGTCGTGCGAGGCTGACCTGGCTGACGCGGTGGTGCTCCCCGATGGCTGGGCGCAGGTCTGGGACCTGCTCGACCCGGTGCTGGAGAAGGTGGAGTGGGTGCTGCCGCGGCGGCGGTGTGTCTGCTGCCGGAAGGTCACCACGGCCCGGGTGGCGGGGGTGCGGCATGCAGCGGCGGGCACGGTGTCCTACGGGCCCCGGCTGCACGCCGCGGCGGTGCTGCTGGCCTCGGAGGCCAACGTTGCGGTGGAACGGGCCGCGAGGGTCATCGGTGCGCTGCTGGGGGTGGAGGTCTCAGCCGGGTTCGTCGCCCGCGCGAACGAACGACTCGCCCACGACCTGGAAGCGGCCGGGTTCGACGAGGCGATGAAGACGGCGCTGCGAGCGGAGCCGGTGCTGTGCGGCGACGAGTCCCCGGTCAACGTGCTACGCAGGGACCTCGACGAGGTCACCGGCATGGTGCTGTCTGGCACCCCGCACCTGCTCGTCCTGCGGACCCCGACACCGGGGCTGGTCTGGTACACGGCGATCAGCTCACGGTCGCCGGAGGCGATCGACGCCACCGGGGTCCTCGACGGGTTCACCGGCTACCTGACCCGCGACGACTACGCCGGCTGGCACCAGTACGACCCCACCCTGGCCGGGGCGCAGCTGTGCTGCGCCCATCTGATCAGGGCGTTGCGGGCGGTGCAGCAACTCGCACCAGGCGCGCAGAAATGGGCCGGTCGGCTCATCGACCTGCTCCGCGAGACCCAGGGCCTGGCGGTGGCTGCCCGCGCCGCGGGCGAGACCCGCCTCGACCAGGCCACGATCGAGGGTCTGCGGGCCCGGTACGACGCCGACGTCCGGATCGGTGAGCTGGCGAACATGTCCCGGCCCTGGGCCGACGACCGCAACCATCCCGGCCTGGTCCTCGCCCGCCGCCTCGCCGCGAAAGCCGACCAGGTCTGGCTGTTCCTGACCGACTTCAAGATCCCCTGGACGAACAATCCCAGCGAGCAGGCGATCCGTCTCCCGAAACGCCACCAGGCCGTCTCGGGCTACTGGCACACACCCACCACTCTCGCCGCCTACCTCCGCGTGCGTTCCTACCTCGTCTCCGCCCGCGACCACGGCCTGACCGCGATCGACGCGATCCGCCGGGCCCTCGCCGGCAACCCCTGGATGCCGGTCCTCCAGGCGACCCGTCCCGCGCCTGCCCTCACCACCTAAACCAACATCAACACGGGACCGCCCAAACCGCCACCCGTGAATGGACACCTGCCATCGAGTAATCGTCTCATCCCGTGACGGAGGGCTCAGATCCGCCGCCCGGCCGGTCGACCGTCACGATCCGGACTGGACGGGGGTTCGCCGGCACCGTACACCCCGAAGCGATCTTCGCGTCGTCGAACACCTGACCGCGGACCGTCCCACCGGGCTGGTCCCTGTCCGGTTCGCGCGTCCCGCTTCTCGGCGAATCGCCAGCATACGGAGAGGCGATCTGGTTCTTACAGGTGGTAGACGTCTCTTCGGTGCCGGATGGAGTGAATCTCTACCAGATGCTTGGCGGCGTCGATGCGGTAGATGATGCGGTAGGTTCCGCGGCGCGCCGAGTAGAAGCCGTCGAAGGGTTCGTCCAGCGGCTTGCCCACCCGGTGGGGGTTCGTGGCGATTGCTCGCTGGATCGTCTCCAGAGCGGCCGCCGCGACCTCCAAGGGCAGGTCCTCGTGGAGGTTTCTCCGCGCCCTGCGTGACAGCGCGATCTCGTAGGGTGCGTCGCCGGCGGCCGTCACCCGCCGTCGGCCCGCCGCTGCTCCAGTTCGGCCGCAACGTCGCCCAGAGTGAAGGTGTCGCCTGCGGCGAAGTCGTCGCGCGACTGCCGTAGATCCGCGAGAGCCTCATCGTCTGACAGGAGGTCGAGGGTCTCGCGCATCGAGTCGTACTCGGCGACCGAGATTAGCATCACATCCGCGCGCCCGTTTCGCGTGATCGTAAAATGATCATGCTCTTTGGCCACCCGCTCGGCGAGCTCGGCGATCCGCGCCTTCGCCTCGGTGATCGGTATGGTCTCCATGGGGTCCAGTATAAGGACCGGTCAAAATTCTGGTCGTCTTGGTGGACCCTTGGCCTCGGCTGATCGCTCGGTGCGGGCTCTCTGGGGCGGTGGGGGATGACGGAGGTCGTGCCGGGGGTGGGCCAAGGGGGGTCCGGTGCGCCGACACGTTGCGTAGCCGCCCGACGCACGCGACTTTCCGTAAGTTCTGCGAGCAGATCTACTATCCCGTGCTTGAGGCAACCGTAGGCCGGCCGTACGCGCGGCAACAGCGACACCACCGGCGCGATCCGCGGCGGTGGTGTCACCACGGGGCTGAAGTGGAAGCGCCGGCGTGAGCCGCTGTCGATCGTCGGCGAAGTGGACGCCGCGGTACGCGAGGCGTGCTGGGAACTCGGCGCTATCGTTGCCGCCAGTCTGGCAGACGGCTGAGCGCCGCCCCCGTTGGCCGTGTGGATCGGGAGCTAGCTGTGCGGCGCCGTCTGGGATGTCGGTGTTCGCCGGTACGGTGCCGCCATGTCGAGTCCGCCTTCGCCGCATGACGCGGTGTTCCGCCGGGTCCTCGGTGTGCCGTCGAACGCGGCGTCGCAGCTGCGCGCGACGCTGCCGGCGGCTCTTGTGGCCCGCCTCGACCTCGACCGGCTGGCGATTGTCCCCGGTAGCCTGGTCGACTGTCCCCGGTAGCCTGGTCGACGCCACGCTGCGGTGGCGGCACACCGACCTGCTCTTCACTGCTCCGCTTGACGGCCATGAGGCGTTCATCTACGTCCTCGTCGAGCACCAGAGCAGCAGCGACCCGCTTATGGCGTTCCGGATGCTGCGTTACGTCGTGCGTGTTTGGGACCGCTACCTGGCAGACCATCACAAAGCGGCCCGGCTGCCAGCGGTGGTCCCGCTGGTCGTGCACCACAACGAGCACGCGTGGGTCGCCCCGACTCAGGTGCTCGACCTGGTCGACCTGGCTCCGGACCTCGCCGGCGCCTGGCGGGAGCATCTGCCCCGGTTCCAGTTCCTGCTCGATGACCTGGTTCGCGTTGACGAGCGGGAGCTGCGGGAGCGTCCGCTGACGCACTCGGTGCGGCTCACTCTGCTCCTCCTCAAGATCGTCCCTGGTAACCCCCGGCTCGCCCAGGACCTGCGACCGTGGGTCGACGAACTGCGCGCGGTCCTCGACGGCCCGGATGGCAGGGAGGAGTTCGCCACTTTGCTGCGTTACATTGAGCTGGTCGGAGAAGCGGACGCCCGCGACGAGTTGCACGACCTGATCGCCGGCCTTGGACCTGAGGCGGAGGATGCCTACATGACCATCGCAGAGATGCTCCGTGCCGAGGGTCGTGTCGAGGGCCGCGTCGAGGGTCGTGTCGAGTCGCTCCTCCAGCTGTTGACCCTCAAGTTCGGTCCGCTTCCCGAGGCCGCGCTCGCCGCCGTGCACGACGCCTCCGCCGGCCAGCTCCAGACCTGGACCGCTCGCGTCCTGACCGCCGACACGCTCGACCAGCTTTTCCTCTGACCAGCTGCAACGCCGCGGTAGCTCTCTTCGCGCGGGTTGCCTGTCAGCACGAGCACGCGTCCTGACGTGCCTTCAGCCCGGCCGCGGCGATGTTGGCCGGGTCGCCGCGGGGGATCGCGTCGGTGACCACGCGCACCAGGCGCACCCCCACCCATATGCACTTACTGGCCTTCCCGGACATGGATGATCCGTTCGGGTCCCCCGCTCCGACCGTGGTAGCCGTACCCCCCCCTGTTGCGGAGATCATCCGGGCGCTCACCGCGACGGACCTGACAGCCGTCCCGCTGCGCTCGTTGCGGCAGGTGACCGAGCTACGGCTCGGCCTGCCCCAACCACGCGACGACCGCGTCGCCGCGCTCACAGCGGCGCTGGCCGGTGACCCCGCCGATCCGCGGACTCGGGCCGAGTTCGGCGCCACCGTCGGGGCGAGTGAACGTACAGTGAACGTACCTTGAGCCGCCTGTTCCGTTGCCAGACCGGGATGACCTTCCCGCAGACCGTGCTCAGGTCCCCCAAACTCACCGGTCGACGGATCGCCGTCACCTTGGTATGTCGATTTATCCTGTATCGTCCCCAATGGCATCATGAGCGGGGTGCCCCGGGGGACCGGGGAGAATCGGGAAGCCGGTGAAAGTCCGGCACGGGCCCGCCGCGGTAACCGGGAAGTCGCCGTCCATGCGCGTCGCGCAGCCACTGGGCCCTCGGGTCCGGGAAGGCGGACGGCCGGCGTTGATCCGGAAGTCCGAAGACCGGCCCCGCATCGACGTCGCCCGTCGTCGTGCGGGCGGCCGGACAGCGGGAGCCTGCCATGCCCACCGACAGCCACCCCACCGACAGCCACCCCACCGACAGCCACCCCACCGACAGCCACCCCACCGACAGCCACCCCACCGACAGCCACCCCACGAACCTCCGCCCCACGGACCTCCGCCCCACGGACCTCTACGATGTCCTGCACCGGCGGCGCGACGTACGCGGCCAGTTCACCGGCGCGCCGATCCCCGCCGACGTGCTCGACCGGGTGCTCGGGGCGGCTCACGCCGCGCCGAGCGTCGGCCTCAGCCAGCCCTGGGACTTCATCCTCGTCACCGACGAGCGGTCCCGGCGGGCCTTCCACACCCATGTGCACCGCGAGCGCGCCGTCTTCGCCGGGGCCCTGGCCGGTGAGCGTGCAGCCCGGTTCGCCCGGATCAGGATCGACGGCATCCTGGAGTCGTCGTTGTCGCTGGTCGTGACCTACGATCCGCACCGCGGCGGGCCGGCGGTGCTGGGGCGGCACGCCATTGCCGACGCCGGCTTGTACTCGGTGTGCCTGGCGATCGAGAACCTGTGGCTCGCCGCAACCGCCGAGGGCCTCGGGGTGGGCTGGGTGTCGTTCTACCGGGAGCCGTTCGTTCGTGATCTGCTCGCCATCCCCGCCGACATCCGGCCCGTGGCGTGGCTCTGCCTCGGGCCGGTAACCCATCTTGAGCACGTTCCCGACCTCGAACGCCATGGCTGGGCCCGGCGGCGTCCCCTCGCCGACGCCGTCCACGCCGAGCGCTGGGGCGCGATGCCGTCCGGGGGCGCGATGCCGTCCGGGGGCGCGATGCCGTCCGGGGGCGCGATGCCGTCCGGGGACGAGTGGCCGTCCGGGGACGAGTGGCCGTCCGGGGACGGTGCTCCCGCTGATCCTGGAATCGGGGGGCCAGCGGGTGTCCAACACTTGTTGGACTTCAGGTATGACTGTGGTGAGCATGCGGGATCTCAGCCACGCCGTGGGTACCTGGGTTGACCGTGCGCACGCGGGAGAATCGATCGTCATCACTCGCAACGGACGACCGTGGGCGAGGCTGGTGCCCGAACTGACGCAGACGGGCAGTGACTACCTGGACCAACTCGTTGCCGAGGGGCGCGTTACCGTCCCCACCGCGAGCCTGGCTGATCTCCCTGAACCGACGTCTACGGGCAGCTGGGACGGCCGTGACTCCGTGGACGTGGTGGCGGAGCTACGCGGGGAATCTTCTTGAATTATCTGGACTCCAGCGCATTGATGAAGTTGACCCATCCGGAGCGTGGGACGCGTGCGCTGCGCTCCTGGCTTGCCGTCCGGCCAGGCGTCGCGGTGTCGTCCGCGCTTGTGATGCTCGAAGTGACCCGAGCGTTGCGCCGCAGCGACCCCGCCGCTCTTCCCCGTATCCCCGACGTCCTGTCGCGGATCACGCTCGTGCCCATCGACCAACCGATCATGGTCTCCGCCGCGGCCTTGACGGATCCGTTGCTGCGTTCGCTGGATGCCCTGCATCTCGCGACGGCGCTCCGGCTCGATGCGCCGTCACTGGTCTTCGTCAGCTACGACAAGCGCCTGTCGACCGCCGCCGCCCAGGAAGGCCTGACCGTTGCTGTGCCCGCCTGAGCCACCGGGCGCATGCCGAGCCTGGCTGGTTTCTTCGCCCGAGCCGGTGGCCGGCGTTGGGAGCGGACCATGCCTGAGGAAGGGTGGACCATGCCTGAGCAAAACGTGGCGTCCGAGCAAAATATGGCGTCGGTGCTGCCCCGGTCCTTGGGTGCTTCCTCGGATTCGCGCCGAGGATGGTGAGCCGGGCACCCCCTTTCGGCCCCACGTTTCCGTTCAGGTCGTGTTGAGCATTCCCGAAACCCGTGGCCAGGCTAGGCTCGTCCCACGTGAACGGCGTTCCCGAGCCACTGAACTAGCCGCTGAAAGGATCCTCATGCGACGGCGTCTGTCGATCACCCTGGCCGGCCTCGGCTTGTTCACCGCGTTGTTCGCCGCTGCGGCCTCGGCGGTGGCACCGGCGGCTCCGAGCGCCACGAGGGTCGTCGCGGAGCCGGTCGCGTTCACGACCTGGAACGAGAAGCAGCCACCGGCGGCCGTCACCTACGACCGGCATCTCGTTCCGGTCGGCGCCGGGGCGGTCGTACTGGCGGCCGGCGGACCTCGTACCGTGGTGGGCTTGGTGGTTCAGGGGCTGCTGCCCGGCCACAGGTACGGGGCGCATGTTCATCAGAAGGCGTGCGGCGCGACGGGTACGGCGGCCGGGCCGCATTACCAGAACGTGCCGGATCCGGTACAACCCTCTGTCGATCCGGCGTACGCCAATCCACACAACGAGGTCTGGCTGGATTTCAGTACGGACGCCGACGGCAACGGCCAGGCGTTCGCCGTCGTCGACTGGAACTTCCGAGCCGGCGGTGCCAGGGCCGTCGTGCTCCACGAGCACGGGACGAGTGGCATGCCCGGCGAAGCCGGATCCGCCGGTCCGCGGGCGGCCTGCATCACCGTTCCGTTCTCCTAATCTTGTGGCGAAGCCGAAGGCGGCGGTCGCGTAGCCGGTTTGCCACAGTCAGAGTCTCCGGTGCGTGGTGGATGAGCACCAGGACGCCGGACGGTGGCGTGACGCGGCCGTGCGGCGGGTTCAGCAGGGCGGTGCGGTCGTCGCGCCCCCGACTGGGGCGCTCGTCGGGCAGCTTGTCGCCGTGGTCGAGGCGCCCGGGCTCGGCGACGGGGTCGGCGCGACCGTCGGGGAGGCGCCCGTCGGCTGCGATGGCCGGCTCGTAGGCGTGGCGCTCGGCTGCGCGCTCGCCGTGGTGGGTACCGGTGTCGCAGTGCCCGGGTCCGTCGGTGTCATCGGCTGTTCGTCGCCGACCGGGGGTGGGCTGGCCGGGCCGGGCCGAGCCGGGCCGGGCCGGGTGCCCGGCGTCCACAGCGGAGCACCGGCCGGCGGCTGGTTCGCGGGGCCGCCGGGGGCCGCCGGGCCGAACGAGGGGGCGGGGGCGGCCGGTTCCACCTGAGGATCGGAGCCGCCGGCCCCGATGAGCGCGGCGACGATTCCGACGAGCCCGACGAGCCCGACGATTCCGGCGAGCAGGACGACCGGCAGCGCTCCGTGCGCGCCCGGTGTCTGCCGCCGCCAGGACGCCGGGAGCCGGCCGAGCAGCATGCCGAGGAGCCCGCCGTCCGCCGGGTGTCGCGGCGGACCGGCTGCGTCGCCGTCGGCGGGATCCTGCACCGAGCCGTCCGCGCCCCGGCGGGGCACCGGGACGGTGCGCCACGACTGGTCGTCGCCCGGCGGTGGCGTCGGCCGGTTGGCCAGGGGATGGGTCGGCTGATCGGGCCGGTCAGGGTCCAGCGGCGCGCCGTTGCTGTTGCTGCCGTTGCCGGGTCCCGCGCTCAGCGGCGGGCGGGCCTGCCAGGGGGTGAGGGCCAACGCCGCCGCCCGGTCGGCGTCGGCCGGGGTGCGGACCGCGGAGTCCGAGACCAGGCTGCGGACCAGTTCGGCGGCGCTCGGGCGCTCCTCCGGCCGACGCCCGAGCGCCGCGCGCACCAGCGGGGCGAGCTTCACCGGCACGCCGGCGATGTCGGGTGGTCGGTCCTCGCGCATCCTGGTCAGCACGTCGGACTGCTCGGATGCGAACGGCGGATGTCCCGTCGCCGCGTACGTCACGCAGGCGCCCCAGGCGAACACGTCGGCGGGGGGCCCGGCCCGTTCCCCGCGCAGCTGCTCGGGCGCCATCCAGGCCAGCGTGCCAATGAGAATCCCGGTGCGGGTGTGGCTGGGGATCCCCGAGGCCCGCGCGATGCCGAAGTCGATGACCTTCGGGCCGTCCCAGGCCAGCAGGATGTTCGAGGGCTTGAGGTCGCGGTGCACCACTCCGGCGGCATGGATGGCGATCAGCGCGTCGGCGAGTCCCACGCTGAAGCCGTGCAGCAGCCGTTCCTCCAGCCGGCCGTGGCGCAGCACCGCGTCGGCGAGGCTGGTGCCCTCCACGTATTCGGTCGCCAGCCACGGCGACGTGGCCTCGGGATCGGCGTCGAGCACCGCCGCGACCGCCCGGCCGTGCACCCGGCGGGCGGCGGCCACCTCGCGGCGGAACCGTTCCCGGAATTCGGGGTCGTCGGCGAACCGGGCGTCGGGAACCTTCACCGCGGCGGCCCGGCCGTCGGCGTTGAAACCGAGGTACACGGTGCCCATGCCGCCAGCGCCGATCCGGTTGTGGATCGTGAACGGGCCGACGTGGCGCGGGTCGTCGTCAACAAGCGGGGTCAGCATCGTGCCGCCTGTCCTGATCGCCGCGTTCGGTTCCGCGTTCGGCCGTGAGACTCGGAATGCCGGGGCTCACCCGAAAGCTCACTCCTTCGTCGGCGGTGGGCATGGGCCGAGGCCCGATGGCCGCCGGCCCGCGCCGCACCGGTGTCCGTGGGTCGACGGCATTCACAGCGTCCACGGCATCCGCGACGTCCACGGCCCCGCGAGACCCCTAACCCTGAACCGTAATGCTTCCAGCGCAGCGATGTGCGGCTGGGCGCGGAGGCGGGCGCCTCGGGTCCGCCACCCGCCACCGCCATCCGCCACCCGCCATCCGGTACCGCCCGCCGCCACCCGGACCCCGGCGGACGGCCCTACCGTCGGCTGCCGGAGACATTCGGGTCGCTCGGCGGAATCTTGTCCAGGGTGGAGAAGATTGTGCCAGTCCAGCGGAAGCGGACGTCGGCGTGGCCCGACGGGGCATCGACCGGGTCCCGCGGGTCGTAGGTGGCATAGCGCAGCACGACTTCATGATCGTTGCGCTGGCGCTGGAGGGTGATGCGCGCGCTGGGTGCCTTCGTGTCCGTGCCACGGTACTCACCGTCAGCGAAGACGAAGGCGAGCTGCCGGGGGGTGTCCCCGGCCGGCTGGCCGGTGCCGATCACTACGTTCAGTCGCCGGTCGGCCGCGTAGGTGCTCATGTCCGGCTCATAGCCCTTCCGGCGCACCGTGGCGGCGGCGTCGGCGGCGGACAGCGTCGCCACCGTGGTCGCCACCGTGGTCGCCACCGGTGTCGGGCTCGCTGACGCCGACGCCCGCGCCCGCGCCGATGCGGGCCCGGTTGTGGCGGGCGGCGCGGCGGCCTGCAACGGACCCGTCGTCCCGGCGGCCGTCCCCGCCGTCGCCAGCGGGTCTGGCGTCGACCCCGTGATGGTGGGCGTGTCGTCGCTACGGTTGAGCACCAGGGCCGCCGCGAGGCCCCCGCTGAGCAGCACCGCGAGCAGCGCGGCCACCGCCACGACGGCTCCACGCCGCCCGCCGCCCCCGCCTCTGCCCGACCCGACGCGCCACCCGTCGTCCTCCCAGCCGTCAGCGCCGTGGCTCACGGTCGGCGGGGCGGACGCGCGGTGGTGGGCGGACGCGCGGTGGTGGGCGGGATCGGGACCGTAGCCGGCGTCGCGGTACCCCCCGTGGGGACCCTCGCCGTCCGGCGGGGTCGGCGGCAATGACCACCAGCGGGCCAGCGCCGTCTCGCTGGCCCGGTCCGATTCGGCGGGGGAGCGGACGTCGTGGCCGACCAGTCGGGCGAGCAGCTCGGTGGCGGCGGGGCGGCGCGCCGGCTCCTTGTCCAGGGCCGCCCGCACGACGCCGACCAGGGACGCGGGCAACTCGTCGAGGTTGGGCTCCGCGGTGAGGATCTGCAGGCCGATCGCCTCCGCCCGTTCGCCCCGGAAGGGGGGCCGGCCGGCGGCGGCGAAGGTGACGCAGGCCCCCCAGGCGAAGATGTCGGCCGCGGGTCCGGCCCGCTCGCCGCGCAGCTGCTCGGGCGCCATCCAGACCAAGGTGCCGATCAGCATTCCCGTCCGGGTGTGGCTCGTGTTGTCCCCGGCGCGGGCGATGCCGAAGTCGATGACCTTCGGGCCGTCCCAGGTGAGCAGGATGTTCGCCGGTTTGAGGTCGCGGTGCACCACCCCGGCGGCATGGATCGCGACCAGGGCGTCGGCCAGACCGACGGCGAGTCCCTGGACCAGTCGATCGTCGAGCTGGCCGCGGGTGGCGACCGCGTCCGCCAGGTTCCTGCCCTCGACGTACTCCGTGGCCATCCACGGCCGTTGCCCGGTCAGGTCGGCGTCGAGCACAGCGGCGACGGCGCTGCCCCTGACCCGGCGGGCCGCGTCGACCTCGTGCCGGAAACGGGACCGGAACTCGGGATCGTCGGCGAGTCCGGCCGACGGCACCTTCACGGCCGCAGGCCTGCCGTCGGTGCCGAAACCGAGGTAGACGACGCCCATCCCGCCCGCGCCGATGCGGTTCGCCAGCCGGTAGGGGCCGATGCGTCGGGGATCGTCCGTGGTCAGGGGCGTCAGCACGCCGCTTGCCTTCTCTCCGTCGTCGGGTGTCGGGGTGGCCCGGGTGTCGGGGTGGCCCGGGTGTCGGGGTGGCCCGGCGGTTCCGGCGCACCTCGCGACGGTGCGGGGTGGAGATGCGCCGATTGTCTCCCGTGCGGTCCCCTGCACTCATCTGACGGCGTTTCCTTCGCTCTGTGTCAAGGGTCCGCCACCTTATGTGTGCGGCGTGGTCGACGCGCCGCTCGCGGTGTGGTCGACGCGTCGCCGCTACGCTCTGACGACCTTCGCGCAAAGATTTGTCCAATGCTTGGTATGGAACGAAAGAATTAGAGGTTGTAGCGTAATCTTGCAGGGATATCTTCGTAGGAAGATCGACGTCGCCGAGACGGCTCGTGGGATGGCGACGGGATCCGGATGGAAGTGGTCCGGGGGGAGGAGAGCGGGATGGTCGTCCCCTTGCGGTCAGCCCAGCCCTTGCGGTCAGCCCAGGTGTCTGCGTCCGGTGCCCGGTCGGCGGACGCGATGCCGGCGGAGGGGCTAGCGGCGGACGCAGTGCTGAGCACGCTCGGTCGTCACGTCCTCGTCGACGGCTTCGACCTCGTCTGCGACCTGGCGATGAGCCGCGGCAGCGTGCTCGTCGACGCCCGTGATGGGCGGCGCTACCTCGACCTCTACAGCTTCTTCGCCTCGGCGCCGCTCGGGATCAACCCGCCGGACCTCGTCAACGACGCGGGCTTCGTCGCCCGGCTAGGCCGGGTGGCGGTCAACAAGCCGGCGAATCCGGACGTCGCCACCGTCGCCTACGCCGAGTTCGTGCGGACCTTCGCCCGGGTCCTCGGCGATCCGCAGTTGCCGCATCTGTTCTTCGTCGAGGGCGGGGCCCTGGCGGTGGAGAACGCGCTCAAGTGCGCCTTCGACTGGAAGAGCCGGCACAACGCGGCACACGGCCGTCCCGCGGCGCTCGGCCGTCGGGTTCTGCACCTGCGGAACGCCTTCCACGGACGCAGCGGCTACACCCTCTCGGTCACGAACACCGATCCGGTCAAGACCGAGCGTTTCCCCGTCTTCGACTGGCCGCGCATTGACTGCCCGGCGATGATGTTTCCCTGCGTGGGGCCGGCCCTCGACGCCGTGATTGCCGCGGAACGTGTCGCGCTCGGCCAGGCCGAGGCCGCCTTCGCCGCCCATCCCCACGACATCGCCTGCTTTCTGGCCGAACCGATCCAGAGCGAGGGCGGGGACAACCACCTGCGGGCCGAGTTCTTGGCCGCGATGGCCGAGCTCTGCCTGCGCCACGACGCGCTGTTCGTGCTCGACGAGGTGCAGACCGGTGTCGGCGCCACCGGCTCGGCGTGGGCCTACCAGCAGCTCGGCCTGCGCCCGGACGTCGTCGCGTTCGGTAAGAAGGTCCAGCTCGGCGGGGTGATGGCCGGCCGGCGGGTCGACGAGGTCGCCGACAACGTCTTCCGCGTGCCCGGGCGGATCAACTCCACCTGGGGTGGTGGCCTGGTGGACATGGTCCGCGCCACCCGCATCCTGGAGATTATCGAGGCACAGGGGCTCATGGCCCGGGCCGGCGAGCTCGGCGTGGGCATGCTTGCCGGGCTGACGGAGCTCGCGGCCCGCCACTCCCGGCTGCTGCGTAATCCCCGTGGGCGCGGTCTGCTCTGCGCGGTGGACCTGCCGGGCAGCGCCGTCCGGGACGAGGTGCTGCGGCGGCTGCGGGTGCGCGAGGGAGTCCTCGCGCTGCCCGCCGGGGAACGGGCCATCCGGTTCCGACCGGCGCTGACGGTGAGCGCCGAGCAGCTCGCCGCCGGGATCGCGGCCCTCGGCCGGGTCCTCGACGGACTGCCGGGTGGTGGATTGGACGGGCTGGGCGGATCCGATGGGCCGGGCGGATTGGCGGGGCTGGACGGGGATTGGCGGGGCCGGGCGGATTAGATAGGCCGGATGGACCCGGTGGACCGGATGGGGGATCGTCATGACGCTGGTACGGCCACGGCGGGTTGGTGCGCTCATTGGCGGACGTCCGCGGGACGGACGTCCGCGGGACGGGTGCGCGCCGCCCGGCGCGGCCGAAGCGGAGCTCACCCCGGTCCGGACGGTGCCCTCGACCAACCCGGCCCGGCTCGACGACGTGGTCGCCGAGGTCGAGCTGGCCGGCCCGGAGACGATCCTTGCCGCCGCGGTGGCGGCCCGTGACGCCCAGCGCACCTGGGCAGACGTGCCGGCCCCGGTCCGGGGAAGCGTGATCGGCAATCTCGGCCGGCTCGTCGCGGACAACGCCGCCGCGCTCGCCCGGCTCGTCACCCGGGAGATCGGCAAACCGGCGGCCGAGGCTCGCGGCGAGGTCCAGGAGATCATCGACACCTGCGAGTTCTTCCGCGGCGAGGGACGCCGGCTTTACGGCGAGACCGTTCCCTCCGAGATGCCGGACAAGCAGCTGTTCACCTTCCGGGAGCCGGTCGGGGTGATGATGGTGATAACAGCGGGGAACTTCCCGGTGGCGGTGCCGTCCTGGTACATCGTGCCGGCCCTGCTCGCCGGCGACACCGTGGTCTGGAAGCCTGCCGAGTACGCGGCGGCCTGCGCGCAGGCCCTGGTCGAGCTGATGGCCGCCGCCGGGGTTCCCGCCGGCGCGGTGAACCTCGTGCCCGCCGACGGCGCGGCGACGTCGCTCGGGCTGGAGCGGGCGCTGGCGGCCGGCGTCGTCGACAAGGTCGGCTTCACCGGATCCACCGAGGTCGGCCGGTTCATCGGCGCCCTGTGCGGCCGGTACCTGCAGTCGCCGTGCCTGGAACTCGGCGGGAAGAACCCGATGGTCGTCGCGCCCGACGCCGATCTCGACGCCGCCGTCGAAGCGGCGGTGTTCGCCGGGTTCGGCACCGCCGGGCAGCGGTGCACCTCGCTGGGTACGGCGATCGTGCACGAGTCGGTGCACGCCGAGTTCGTGCGTCGGCTCGACGCCGCCGTGTCCGCGGCGGTCGTCGGCGATCCGACCCGGGACGTGCTGTACGGGCCGCTGCTCGACGCCCGGTTCGCGGCCGGGTTCGCCGACCATCTCGACCTGATCCGGGACCATCACCGGATCTTCGGGTCCACCGCGGTGGGACGGATCACGTCGGCCGGTTTCGGGACGTCGGCCGGTTCATCGACGCCGTTGACACCGGCAGGGCCGGGAAGGTGGCCGGGCGGACCGCGTCGCGGCTTCGTCGGCGATCCCGACTCCGGGCTGTACTACCACCCGGTGGTGCTCGACGGCGTGCGCCCGGACGACGAGGTGTTCCGCGAGGAGACGTTCGGTCCGATCATCGGCGTTACCACCTACCGCAGCCTCGACGAGGCCATCGACCTGGCGAACCTGCCCGGCTACGGGCTGTCGTCGTCGATCTACACCGGCGATGCGGCGAGCGCGTTCCGGTTCCGGCGGGGGGTGCGGGCCGGGATGGTCAGCGTCAACTCCTCGACGTCGGGCGCGGAGGCCCACCTGCCCTTCGGTGGCAACGGGCGGTCCGGTAACGGAAGCCGCCAGTCCGGTCGCTGGGTCCTCGACCAGGTCACCCGATGGCAGTCGATGAACTGGGACTACTCCGGCAGGTTGCAGAAGGCCCAACTCGACACGGCCGTGCCCCCGGCCGACCTGTCCTTCCGCCTGTCGGACCCGTGACGTTCCGACTGAGACGGGTGCCGTGCTGCCGTCTCGCCGTGCTGCCGTGCTGCCGTCTCGCCGTGCTGCCGTGCTGCCGTCTCGCCTCATGGACCCGATGGGGTTTTCTCGACGATGCGGAACAACGCGGCTGGTCACGGCGGATCGGGGCGTCCGGAGGTTCCGCCGTCCCGGTGCGTTGTCGCATCTCGCCGCATCCAGGACTGGGCCCCGGCGCCGGGCGCCGGTCCGCGCCATAGTCGGCGCATGCCAGACCTGGTGATGCAACCGATGCCCGGGATGCGGCCGACCCCCGGCACACGACGGGCCGGCCGCCGGGAATGGGCCGGTCTCGCCGTACTCGCCCTGCCCTGCCTGCTGCTGTCGATCGACGTGACCGTGCTGTACTTCGCCCTGCCGTTCATCACCGCACGCCTCGCCCCGAGCGGCGCCCAACTGCTCTGGATCGTCGACATCTACTCCTTCGTGCTCGCCGGCCTGCTGATCACGATGGGGACGGTCGGCGACCGGATCGGGCGTCGCCGGCTCCTGCTCTACGGCGCGGCCGTGTTCGGAACCGCGTCGGTACTCGCCGCCTACGCCACCGGCCCGGTCATGCTGATCCTCGCCCGGGCGGCGATGGGCGCCGCCGGTGCCACCCTGATGCCGTCGACCCTCGGGCTCATCCGGGTCCTGTTCGTCGATCCGGACCAGAGGCGCGTCGCCGTCGCCATCTGGACGGCGAGCTTCTCCGGCGGTGTCGCGCTGGGACCGCTGCTCGGCGGCTTCCTGCTGGAGCACTTCTGGTGGGGTGCCGTCTTCCTGATCAATGTGCCGGTGATGCTCCTGCTGCTGGTGCTGGGTCTCGCGTTCCTGCCCGAGTTCCGGGATCCGCGTCCCGGCCGCTTCGACCTGACCAGCGCCGGGCTCTCCCTCGCCGCCGTCCTCAGCGCGGTCTACGGCATGAAGCGCATCGCCGAACACGGCTGGACCGCCGTTCCGATGACCGCCTTCGTCGTCGGTGTGATCCTGGGTGGCCTCCTTGTGGTCCGGCAGCGCCGGGTCGACCAACCGCTGATCGATCCGCGGTTGTTCGCGTCCCGTGCCGTGCGCACGGCGTTGGCCGTCAACGCCCTCGCCCTGTTCGCCCTCGTCGGGTTCAGCTTCTTCGCCACTCAGTACCTGCAGCTCGTGGCGGGCCTGACCCCGCTGGTCGCCGGACTGTGGACGATGTTGCCGGCGACCGCAATGATTATCTCTGTGCTGGCCGCCCCCCGGCTGCTGCGGCTGCTGCGGCTGGGCGGCGCGCTTGGCGCGGGGCTGGTCGTCACCGCGCTGGGATTCGGCATCGCCAGTCGGCTCGGCGTCTCCGGGGGTCTGCCGGTGCTGCTCGGCGCCTATGCCGTGCTGATCAGCGGGGTCGGTGTCGTCCTCACGATCTGCACCGACGTCGTGCTCGGCAACGCCCCACCCGAACGGGCGGGTTCGGCCTCCGCCCTGTCCGAGTCGGCCATCGAGTTCGGGGGCGCGCTCGGGGTCGCCGTTCTCGGCAGCATCGCCACCGCCGTCTACCGGAACGAGGTGCCGACGCGGGCACCGTCCGGCCTGCCCACGATCGCGGTCGACGCGGCGCGGGAGACCCTCGGCGGTGCGGTGGAGGTCGCCCACCGGCTCCCCGGCGGCCTCCACCCGGGTGGTCTTGGCGACATGCTGCTGCGGGTGGCACAGGAATGCTACGTCGACGCGATGTCGGTGACCGCCCTGATTGCCATGACGGTCATGGCGGTCACGGCCATCGCCGTCGTGGTGGTGCTGCGCCGGGACGCTGCGCCGTCGATGCCTGAATCGTCAACGGTCGGATCGTCAACGGCCGGGGACGCGGTCGCCGGGCGGGCCGAGAGCGTCGGCACCGAAGGGTCCGACCGTACGGTGGCGGACTCCGCCGCTCCCGGGGCATAGGCGTCGCTTCCGATCGTAGACGCCGCTCCCGGGCGGGCTCCCGGGCGGCATAGCCGGGTCAGCCGGCCGTCGACTGGCTCGGTGCGGTCGTGGGCGTCGGTGCGGTCGTGGGCGTCGGTGCGGTCGTGGGCGTCGGTGCGGTCGTGGGCGTCGGTGCGGTCGACTGGCTCGGTGCGGTCGTGGGCGACTCGAAGCGGGGCCGCAGGGGCATGCCGGCGGTGCCGGCGTCCGGCCGGACCGCGAGGGTCTGGTGGATCTGGGTCCGCCCGCTCTCGAAGCTCAGCGCCGATCCGGCCATGTAGAGCCGCCAGACGCGGGCCCGACCCGCCCCGACCATGCCGACCGCGGCCGGCCAGTTCTTCTCCAGCAGGCGTACCCAGGCCCGCAGGGTCAGCGCGTAGTGCTCGCGCAGGGACTCGACGTGGCGCGCCTCGAAACCGGCCGCCTGCATCAGGGAGACCATGACCCCGATCTCGTGTAGTTCCCCGTCCGGGAAGACGTAGCGCTGGAGGAAGTCGCGTCCCCTCGGCAACGGGACCGGGCCGAGGCCGGGCCGGGCCCGGCGGGCCCCCGCGGGGTCGCCGGGAAACGAGATGCCGTGGTTGAGCAGGCGCCCCCCGGGGCGCAGCAGCCGGTACAACTGGTCGAAGTAAGTCGGGAGCATCGCCCGGCCGACGTGTTCCACCATGCCGATGGAACTGATCGCGTCGAAGGGGCCGTCCGGGATTTCCCGGTAGTCCTGCAGGCGGATCTCGATGACGTCGGCGAGGTCCGCCTCGGCGACGAGGCGGCGGGCCTGCGTGGCCTGTTCCACCGAGATGGTCACCCCCACGCCGCGGACCCCGTGGTGGCGGGCGGCGTGGATCAGCATGCTGCCCCAGCCGCAGCCGATGTCCAGCAACCGCTCGCCGGGACGCAGGCCCAGCTTGCGGCAGACCAGCTCGTGCTTGGCGTTCTGGGCGGCGTCCAGGCCGACCTGCTCCGATTCCCACACCCCGCAGGAATAGGTCATCGTCGGGCCGAGGATGAGGCGGTAGAACGCATTGGACACGTCGTAGTGATGGGATATCGCCGCCGCGTCCCGGTCCCGGGTGTGCTGCCGGCCGCGCAGCCGGGCCTCCTCGGGCGGCGGGGCCGGCATGCGCGGGCCGAGTTCGCGCAGCAGGGTCGCGGCGGCGCGGGCGGTCGCGCCGGTCAGCCGCGAGCCGGCACCGGCGATGCCTCGGCGCACCGCGAGGGCGGCGAAGATGTCCCCCTCGACGTCGATCTCCCCGGCGACGAAGGCCCGCGCGAAGCCCAGCTCACCCGGGCGGAACAGAATGCGGCGCAGCGCCTCCGGCGAGCGGACCAGGATCCGGGTGGTGGTGTCCGGTCCCAGCACCGAGCCGTCCCACAGCGCGATCCGTACCGGCGGGTCGTCCCCGATCAGGCTCTCGAACAAGATGCGCGTCGCCCGCGCCACGTTCGGTGACCACTGCGGCTCCCGGCGCGGAATGGTCGCTTCGGCAGGGTCGTGCTCCGCCGGCTGTCGACTGATCGTCACGGCGCATCCTCCGGTTGTTACCTGGGCTCATCGTCCCCCGGAAACCTGCTGCCGCAACGGTGTCGGGTGTTGCATGTCCGTATCCCCGACGGGATCCTCGGTAGCGGGAATGCTCCGGTCCGTCCCGCGCCGCTCAGGCCACGGCGGAGGCGCCGAGCAGGGCCTTGAGGTCGCCCATGAGGGCCGGAGTGCGCTGGACCGTATGCGCGTCGTCGAACCGGAACACGGTGGTGCGGCTCGCGGTCTGCAGCCGCAGGTGCACTTCCGTCCGCCCGGGAGGGGCGCCGAGAACCTCCCGCAGCCGCTCCACCGTCAGCGGCGCACCCGCTGCTTGAGCGGGCGGGATTCCGGCGCGACGTACGCCTCGCAGCCGATGATGGGCTTGACGCCGGCCGCCGTCGCCTGCTTGTGGAAGTCGTAGGCGCCGTACATGTAGCCGTGATCGGTGATTGCGACCGCCGGCATCTGCTGGCGGAAGACCTCTTTGAGCATGTCCTTCAGCCGAGCCGCCCCGTCCAGTGTCGAGTACTCGGTGTGAACGTGAAGGTGGACGGAAGAGTTGGACCGTCAGACCTTCCCGCGCGCGCGGTCCGGACACCTCCGCCGTCGTGTCTGCCGGGTACTACGAAGCGATACCGCCGCGGTGCGTACCGCCGCCGCTCGGCGCCGCCACGGTCGTCCCCCGCACGGTCGTCCCCCGCACGGTCGTCCCCCGCGCCTCGGCGACGGCGGCCTCGATCACCGCGATCGTCCGCTCCACCTCGCCGTCCGAGGTCGACCAGTTGCTTACCGAGATGCGCATCGCCGTGCGCCCCCGCCACACCGTGCCGCTCACGAACGCCTCGCCGCTCGCCGTCACCGCGGCCGTGACCGCCGCCGTCAGCCGGTCGCCCTCCGCCCGCCCGGCCGCCGTCCGGTCGCCCTCCTGGTCTGCCACCACCCGGATCAGCACCTGGTTGAGCTCCACGACGCGGCCCGGGCCGGCTGACCCGGCTGACCCGGCTGACCCGGCTGGGCCGGCCACCGAGTTCAGCACCGTCACCCCGGGAAGAGCGGCGAGCCGCACGGCGAAGCGGTTGGCATACTCGCAGCACCGGTCCACCAGATCGCGCAGCCCCGCCCGGCCGAGCGAGCGCAGCGCCGCGTATACGGCGAAGGCCCGTGCCCGGCGGCTGAACTCCGGTGTCCAGTCGACCGGGTCGAGCCGGCCGGCGGAGTCGAGGACGAAGTAATCCGCCGAGACCGACATCGACCGCCGGTGCGCCTCGCGGTCCGCGATGAGCGCGATCCCGCAGTCGTACGGGACGTTGAGCCACTTGTGGCCGTCGGTCGCCCACGAGTCGGCCCGCTCGACCCCGGCGACGAGGGCGCGCCGGGACGCCGCCGCCGACACCGCCGCCCACAGCCCGAACGCACCGTCCACGTGTACCCAGGCGCCGTGTTCGCGGGCCAGCGCGCACACCTCCTCGAAGGGGTCGAACCCGCCGGTGTTGACCTCCCCCGCCTGGGCGATCACGATCGTCGGCCCGCTCCCGCCGCTCTCGTCGGCAAGGGCCGCCCGCAGCGCCTCGGGGCGCATCCGCCCGAGTTCGTCGGCCTCGACGGCGATCGTCGCGCGGGTGCCGAATCCGAGCAGGCGCAACGCGGCGTCGACGGTGGCGTGCCGGGCGGCACCGACCAGGACCCGCACGGGCGGCGCCCCGGCGAGACCGTCCGTCTCGACATCCCAGCCGGCCCGCGCCAGCACCCGGTGCCGTGCGGCCGCCAGGGCGGTCACGTGCGCCATCTGGGTGCCGGTGGTGAACCCGACGGACACCCCCGACGGCAGGCCGAGCAGTTGCGCGATCCAGCGGCCGGTCAGCGCCTCGACGGCGCTGGCGGCCGGGGAGAGGGAGGCCAGGGCGGCGTTCTGGTCCCACACGACGGTGAGCAGGTCGGCGGCGAGCGCCGCCGGCAGGGTCCCGCCGACGACGTAGCCGAAGAAGCGGCCCGAGCCGGTCGCGGTGAGGCCGCCGGCCACCGCGTCGACCAGGGCGTCGATGACCGCCACCGGGTCGCTCGGGCCTGCCGGCAGCGTGTCGCCGAGCCGGCGGCGGACCTGCTCGGCGGTCAGGCTGGGGCCGACCCGACGATCGGCCAGACCCGCCAGGTAGGCGTCGGCATGCCCGGCGGCGGCGCGCAGTGCCGCGCGGAGCGCGTCAACGGGCGGCATGCCTCGCATCGGTGGATCTCCTCGTCCGAGATGGATGATCGTTCGCCAGCGGGTCCGATGCCCGGCGGCGTCAGTCGGCCGCCACCGCCGCCGCCGGGCGTGCGCCGCCTCCCGGCCCAGCCAGTCCAGCACCAGCTCGGCGGTGAGCCTTCGCCTCAAGCATCGGCATGTGGCCGAAC
Source organism: Frankia sp. BMG5.23 (assembly GCF_000685765.2). Taxonomy (NCBI): domain Bacteria; kingdom Bacillati; phylum Actinomycetota; class Actinomycetes; order Frankiales; family Frankiaceae; genus Frankia; species Frankia sp. BMG5.23. The sequence continues at coordinate 2,679 of NZ_JDWE01000025.1, read as the reverse complement.
CTGTCGAGGATCTCCACCCGCCAGTCCGGGCGTTCCGCGGCGACATGGCGTGCCACGCCCACCGGGATCAGCCGGTCGGCGGAGCCGTGGACGAGCAGCGTCGGTTGCCGGACGGTGCGGACCATGTGCGCGAGCGAGGCCGGGCGCACCAGTGACCAGACGACCGAGCGCGCCGCTCCCACGTACGCCTGGTCCGCGCCGGGGATCCCGCCGCGCTCGCTCTGCGCGCGCACCATCGCCGCGATCGCCGCCGGCGGGACGCGGCCGGGGTCGGCGCAGAGCCGCCGCAGGTTCTCGTCGACGAGCTGGTGGGGGGTGTAGCGGCCGCGGCGGTACGCGAGGACCGCCGCGGCGAGGCGGGGGACCGGCAGACCGGGGTGAGCAGTGGGGCGAAGGCGAGCCAGGGGAGGTGGGAGCCGCCGAGACCGTGCGCGCACAGCAGCAGCGGGCCGTCGGGTGGCCCCCCCGAGGTCGACGTAGTGCACCGGCCCGTCCAGCTGGGCCCAGAACGACCGGTGGTTCTCCCGGCCGAACGGGTCCGCCGAAACCGGGGGTGTGGTCACCGGGGGTGTGGTGACCGAGGGGGCGGTCACGTCGCGGCTGCTCATGCTGTGACGGTAGGACGACGCTCCTCGTGGCCGACAGACCCGCCAGCGGTGAAGCCGACGGTGAAACAGCAAGGCCGGCCGCCCGACGGCGGCCGACCTCCAGAAGTCACAGTGACCGGGAGGCGCCGAGCCGGAGCCGGTTCGGGTTTGCGACGGACCCGAACGAGAATGTCTCCGTGGCCGGCTCGAAGACCTCCGCGCCGTCGAGGACGCCGGAGCCGGTCTCCCGCTGACCTGGTAGGGAAAGCCCCGGGACCAGGTGGGTCGTCTCATCCTGTTCCATGCGCAACGCTCCTTCCATCGTTACCGACACCTGTCCCTAAAACGGTATCGAGTGGACGTGGCGCGCAAAGTCTCCAAGTGATCCTGGTCACACCACAAATCCGAACGATGGCGATGCGTTGCGCCCTTCATTGGCCGTCGGATGGCCCTGGCATGCGCGGATCGTGCGCAGAGCATGCGCGAGCCGTTGGTCAGGCGCGTTCAACCGGCCAACCGGCCAACCGGCCCGGTCGAAACCGGGGCCGGTCGGCCGGAGCCCGCGGCCGGGGCGGGACGTCCGGTCGGGCCCGCAGGGGCGCGCCGGAGCCGGCGGTCAGGCTGTCGGTGCCGGTGCGGTGGAGGCCGTTCCGGGAGCGGCGCCCCGGCGCGGCGGGCGGCCGTGCCCGGTCGCCGGCCGCCCGAACCGGTGCCCCTCTCGCCGGGCGGGCCGGTGCTCGTTGCCGCGAGGCGTACCGCCGCCGCGCGGTCCCCGCCCGCCGCCCGTGCGGGCTAGCGGGATCTCGTCCTTGCTGATCCGGGGCGCGGGCGGCCCGGCGAGCTCGAGCACGATCGGATCGTCGGCGGTCGTCGGGATCGGCCTCGCCTCGATCCCGACGGCGCGCAGCAGCCCGCGCACCTTGCCGCGTTCGGCGGGCAGGGTGACGAGCACGTCCGCACCGTCGGCGCCGGCTCGGGCGGTCCGTCCGCCTCGGTGCTGGTAGGTCTTGGCGTCCTCCGGCGGACCGAGGTGCACGACGAGCCGGATGCCGTCAACGTGGATGCCGCGGGCGGCGACGTCGGTGGCGACCAGCACCCGGTAGAAGCCGTCGGTGAAACCGGCCAGCGCCCGGGTCCGCGCCCCCTGTGGCATTCCGCCGTGCAGCGGCTCGGCCGGCACCCCGGCCCGGCTCAGCGACTCGGCCACCCAGTCGGCGTCACGCTGGGTGCGCACGAACACCAGGGTGCGCCCCGAGCCGCCGGCGAGCGCGGTCACCAGGGCGACCTGCGCGGCCCGGTCGACGGCCTCGAGCGCGTGCCGGGCGAGCGTGGTGACCTGGGAGACCTCGGAGTCCACCGCGACCAGGACCGGGTCGGGCAGGTAGTCGCGCACGAGCACCTCGACCTCCCGGTCGAGCGTCGCGCTGAACAGCAGCCGCTGCCCGTCCGCCGGAGTGGCGTCGAGCAGTGCCTTCACCGCGGGCAGGAAGCCGAGGTCACACATGAAGTCGGCCTCGTCCAGGACCGTGATCTCGATCCCGTCCAGCACGCACGCGCCGCGCTCCACCAGATCGGTGAGCCGACCCGGGGTGGCGACGACCAGGTGCACACCGCGGCGCAGCGCGGAGATCTGCCGGCTGATGGACGTCCCGCCGTACACCGGCGCGAGCCGGAGGTTGAGCGCCTTGGTCAGGGGCTCAAGCGCGTCGTTGACCTGCTGGGCCAGCTCGCGGGTCGGCACGAGGACGAGCGCACGGGGCCGGCGGGGCTGGGCCGGCCCCTGGCCGGCCAGGCGGGCGAGCAGCGGCAGCCCGAAGGCGAGCGTTTTGCCCGAGCCGGTCCGGGCCCGGCCGAGGACGTTCTCCCCGGCGAGGACGTCGGGCAGGGTCGATGCCTGGACTGGGAACGGGGCGGCGATGTCCCGGTCGGCCAGCGCCTTGATAAGCCGGCGGGGCAGGCCCGCGGCCTCGAAGGACTCGGCCGGCGGCCGGGGCTCACGCGTGGTGATGGTCGGTCCGGCCGGGCGCGCCGGGCCACCGGAACGGGAGCCGCTGTACCGCGGGCCGCGCCCGCCGGCGCCGCGGCCGCCGGC
>NZ_JDWE01000024.1:0-69775 GCF_000685765.2 Frankia sp. BMG5.23 | reverse complement strand
TGCACCGAGACGGGCGGTGTTGAAGAACTCGACCGTGAGACGACCGATGTGTTCCCTGCCGAGCAGAAGCGTCCACAGGGCGTCGAGCACGTCAGGATCCGACTCCTCCGCGTAGCATGTCAGCGGGCGGTGGCGCTGGCGTGACACCTGCTCCGCCGCCGCGACGACAGCGGCGTTATATCCGGACGCAGTCCCACACACGTACAGTTGGTCGGCCCGGGCCACGCCAGCCCGCCGTAGCACATCCCCGCGACGCGCATCTCCTCGTAGCAGGACCAGACCAAGACGGCGGGCGTGTTCCGCGATTTCGATACTGTCGACGTCATCGATCAGTACAACCTGGCGGGACGCGGCCCGCAGGCGTTCCGCGAAGGCAAGCGCCGTCGGTCCGCTGCCACAGATGACCGCGTGCCCCCGGGACAGCGTGGCCTGGAGGGCGGCCATCGGTTTGACCAGCGTATCCGCGAGTACATAAGCAGTGGCCGCAGGCGCCAGGAAGCGGGCGATCTCAAAGGAGATCGGGAGACCGACATCATTGGGTAGGTCTGGTGGCTGGACGAAGAAAAGCCCCAGGCTGCCGTAGGCGATGTCGGTGGCGCTGAGGCCGGCGCCGGGGCTTCGGGACAGCTGCCAGAGCCCGACCATCCCCAGACTGAATGCTGAAACCGCGGCAAGCAGACATAGGCGTCGCCAGCCGGCGGGCGGCTGGAACAGTCCGTTGAACATCCAGCGGACGGTCCGCACCGGGTGGCGCATCCGGGAGGACACGACTACCACGGCGCCTTCCATGTTCCGAAAAATGATCAGCAGAACATCATAGAACACGGTGCCTACCAGCCTCCTGTTTCCTCCGCCAGCCAACAGTTCAGCCAGGCCCCGGGACCGGGCGTCGGGAGGTTTCGTCGGGGAGCCGGACCCGTGATTGATCTCTCCCCGATATTCATCGACGAGATATTCCGACGACCGGGAAAGTAGCGGAATCGAGGTCCGCCGGGGTGAGGATTCAGCGGATGAATCAACGGTGGCCGGCGGCCGGCGGCTCGCCGGGCATGGCCCCCTTCCGCAGCACGCGGCGCCGCACTCACACCCACCCCTCTCACCGGTGCCCGGCAGGAACCGGCGGAAGCGGCCACCCTGGCCTGGCGTGTGCCGTGCTCGCCTGCTCCCGGTCTGGGTCGCGCGGCTGGTCCCGGCCTGAGCCGAAAGGCTCCGGACCACGGCGCGGCTCACGCCGCCTTGCCCGGTTGCCGTCAAGAACGTCCCCGTCAGTCATACCCGAAACGTCCCCATCAGCCATACCTGATCGCTACTCAGCCGGGTCAGGATAACGCGAGTGGCGCAACGCCAGCCATCACTCACAGGTACTGAGCTTCAATGCGTGGAGTCATGTTGGCCGCAGCTCCTCCCAGCCCAGGCCGGTTTCGGCGAGGAACCCCAACAGCAACGCGGGCCGGTACCGCAGCCGTTTCAGTCCGTGTTTGGCCGCCTGGTGGACATCGTCGAGGCTGCGGGCGGCCAGGTTCACCAGGGCGGTGCGCTTGAGCTGGGACCACACCCCTCCGCCGGATTCAGCTCGGGCGTGTAAGCCGGCAGCAACACCGTGCTCACCCAGCCGGCGTGCTCCCGCAGGAACGCGGCCATGATGCGTGTCGCCCGGGCGGCGCTTGCAGCCCGGCACGGTGCGTACTGCCATCCTGAACGGAGCCTACGGTGCCGAGCCCGCGGTCCGCTACGCGCAGGTGTCTGGCGGTCGGCTGCCAGGACAAGTTCTCGGGCCTGCTGGAAAGCGCGAGACTGCCGGCATGGTGAGAACTCGAACCCGCCCAGGCCTGTGCTGGCGAGCGTCTCGCCGACATGCTCCGCAGATGCACGGTCAGTTCAAGGTCATGGGCGCGGCGGTTCGGGCCGCAGGCGAGAGGCCCGCGGCTGCGAGCGGCACCGTTCCCAGAGCGTGAGGTAGGCGCGGGCCATCTGGTGGTCAGTGAAGGTGCTCACGGCCGCCTGGCGTGCCCGTATTCCCCAGCCGGTGGCGCAGGACCGGATCATCCCGCAGCCGGCACAGCGCAGCGGCCAGGGCGGCCGGGTCGCCGGCGGGCATGAGCAGCCCGGTCGCGCCGTCGATCACTGCTGCGGAAGCTGATCGACGGCGACGACCCGCAGATCGCAACCGGCCACTCCGGCCGTCAGGCCGGCGGCCAGCATCGGCGCGCACGCCCACGGCACACACCGGTTGACGTGCAGGACATCGGGGCGTACCCGGCGCAGCAACCGCCCGTGCGCGCCAGTCCCCCCGCGCACGACATGGACGGACGCGCCGCCGCGCCGGCGGCAGGCGACCCATTCGACCGGCCCGGCGTCGGGACCGGCATCTGGTGGAAGCCATGATCGACTACTGTCGGGATGGGCTACGCCGGCTGCGGTTCGCTGAGGGTCGGTAGGCTGGGGCAGTCATCTCTGGAGTAGTCATCTGCAGGATGGCGATCCGTCATCTGGCCCGCCCGGGAGCGTTCACGAAACGCCACCCTCGTGGCTAGCTGGTGCTTTCTGCGGCAAGAGGGTGTGTTGATGTCGATCGAGGAGTCCGGGGTAACCGAGGCGGCGGGGCCGCGGTCCGGCTACCGGACCGACGCGGTCGCGGCCGATGCCGCAGCCGCTCCCGACGGGACGGCTGTCCGTCTCGCCGGCCGCGTGGTCCTGTGGCGCCGTATGGGCGGGCTGATCTTCGGGCATCTCCAGGACCGTAGCGGCCGGGTGCAGGTTTCCCTGTCCAAGACCGATCTGGGCGCCGAGGTCGTCAAGGAATGGTCCCGGGCCGTGAAGATCGGCGACTTCGTCGGGATCGCCGGCAGCCTCTACACCACCCGCCGCGGCGAACGGACCGTCGCCATCTCCGAGATGACGGTGCTGAACCGGACCGTACGTGCCCTTCCGGACAAGTGGCAGGGCCTGTCCAACGTCGAGGCTCGTTACCGCCGCCGCTACCTCGACCTGCTTGTCAACGCCGAGTCCCGGGAACGCTTCCAGACCAGAGCGAACATCATCAGGCGGATTCGCCGTCTCCTTGACGACAACGACTTTCTCGAAGTCGAAACCCCGATTCTGCAAGAGGCAGCGTCCGGTGCCGCGGCCCGCCCGTTCATCACCAGGCACAACGCCCTCGGTGAGGACTTCTACCTGCGGATCTCCCCCGAGACCTATCTCAAGCGGATCGTCGTCGGCGCCTATGACCGCGTCTACGAACTTGGCCGCAACTTCCGCAACGAAGGCATGGACTCCTCGCACCTCCAGGAGTTCACGATGCTGGAGTGGTACGCCGCCTACTGGGACTATCGCGACAACATGGCCTTCGTCCGCGAACTGATCCTCACGGTCCTCGACGACGTCCTCGGCACCCGGGCGGTTACCTACGAGGGTGTCAAGCTCGACTTCGGCGCAGACTGGCCGGAGATCGACTACCGGGCCGAGGTGGAGCGGCGCACCGGCATCGACCTTACCGTTGTCCGCGATCTTCCCACTCTGCGTGCCCGAGTGGCCGAGCTCGGCTTGGACGTCGGGACCTCCCCGTCCTACGCCGGCCTGGTAGACCTGCTCTACAAGAAGACGGTCCGACCCGATCTCGTCCAGCCGTGCTTCCTCGTGCACCACCCGGCGGAACTGGTCCCGCTGGCCCGGCGCAGCGACACCGACCCCACCGCGCTTGACATGTTCCAGGTCGTGGTGAACGGCGTGGAGATCGTCAAGGCTTACTCCGAACTCGTCGACCCCGCCGAGCAGCGGCAGCGGCTTGAGGAACAGGCCGCGCTGCGGGAGGCCGGCGACGACGAGACCATGATGCTCGAAGAGGACTTCATCGAGGCCATGGAATACGGGATGCCCCCGATGTCCGGCCTCGGGCTCGGCATCGACCGGTTCGTTGCCCTGCTCACCGGCGCCCCGACCCTCCGCGACGTCGTCCTCTTCCCCACCATGCGCGGCGCCCACAAAGACCAGACAGCCCCCGTTGAAGATGACCTGTGACGGGGGCCCCTAAAGAAACTCTCGAACACGTCGCCGCCGACCGCTACAGAGCCCTCCCACTCCTTGCTACCAGAGTGCGGGCCAGTGCTCCGGTCTTCAGGCCGGGGGTGAAGGCCCGCGTGTGGGGTGCGAGAACTCGGCCACCGGCGTTGGCCTGGTCTTTTAGGCGGCTCGTTCGTATTCGTTGATCAGGCCGCCGAGGACGGGCTGACGTTTGATCCGTTCCTGGCTCAGGTCCGCGGCGGGGTGGTCGGGCCGTGGTGGTTGAAGGTCGCGGCCGCGGTGGGGGCGTCGTCCGTTGTAGCGCCGCGCGTACTCGGCCAGGACAACGCGCAGGTGCCGTTCACCGAAGATCAGCATCCGGTCGGTGACCTCGGTCCGGACGGTTCGGACTAACCGTTCCGCGTAGGCGTTCGCCCGCGGGGTCCGGGGTGGGATCCTGATCGCGGTGATGCCGGCGTCGGCGAGGAGCGCGTCGAACGACGCGGTGAACTGTCCGGCGCGGTCACGGACCGGGAACCGGAAGTCGGCCGCCCGGTCACCGAGGTCCAGGAGGAGGTTCCGGGCTTGTTGGGTGCTCCACGGTCCGTCGGGGTGGGCGGTGACCCCGAGGATGTGGACGGAGCGGGAGCCGACCTCGATGGCGAAGAAGCAGTACAGACGCCGCGGCGATGCCCCTTCCCCCGATCCGCTTTCACGACCTTCGACCCGGGGCGGCAACGATGCTCCTCGCGGCCGGAGTTGACATGAAGCTGGTCGCCGATGTGCTCGGTCACGCTTCGTCGAACTTTACCCGAGATGTCTACGAGGTCGTGGCCGAGGAGTTGGCGGAGGCTGCGGCGGTGGCGATCGAGGAGTTCGTCCCCCGGCGGAGCCGGAGAGCAGGCGCCGGATGAAGATCCACGCCGTTTGTTCCATCCACGTTCCATCCGCCGGCCATCCTGATCTTAAGGAAAGGCCAGGCGTCTCGAACGTATGTTCAAAACGCCTGGTCGACGCGGAGGCTCGGGGATTTGAACCCCGGAGGGGGTGTATGCCCCCAACCGCATTAGCAGTGCGGCGCCATAGACCGGACTAGGCGAAGCCTCCCAACGTGCCTGCTCATCATAGCGTCTCCCACGACGGTGCTGACGCTCGGTCCGAGCGGATCCCGGCGGGCTGGATCACGTCTGTGTGGTCCGGCCCGCCGATTCCGCGCGGTCTATGGGTTCCATCGGTCCCAGGGCCGCGAGGATCGCGTCCGCGATCTCACGGCGCCGTCCGCCGTCCGCCACCGGACCACCATCGGCCTCCCGCACGTAGAAGGCGTCCACCACGTCTAGTCCGAGGGTCGCGACGATGGCGGTGGCGACATCGAGTCGCAACCCGGACAGCGCCCGTACGATCCGGTACAGCACGCCGGCCTGGTCTGGGGCGCGCACCTCGATCACGGTCATCGATCCCAGGTCGTCATCGAAGATCACCTGAGGGGCGCCGGGCGTGGTCCACCGCCTGGCCCCGGCGTAGTCGCGTTCCCGGGCGGCGAGCCGACCGGCGACGTCGAGGGTGCCGGCGAGCGCGGCCCGCAGGTCGGCGAGCAACCGCGCCGGTTCCGGTACCCGTTCGTGCGGCGCCGCCACGGCGGCCTGCAGCAGCGCCCGACCGCCGTTCCTCCGGGCCGAGGCCCGCCGGATGTCCAATCGGTTCAGCGCGAGGACACCAGCGATGATCGCCAGCAGCCCGACGTGGTCGGCGTTGACCACCACGATCTCGAACATGCCCTCGTCCGGCAGCGGATTGACCTGGACGACGTGCTCGTCGGGCAGCGCGAGCAGGCCACGCTGCCGATCGTCGAGGCTCGGGGGAGACGGGACCCGCTCGCCGCCGAGGACGGCTCGGGCCCGCTCGACGAGGTCACCGATCAGCCGCGCCTTCCAGGCGTTCCACGCGGTCGGACCGGTGGCCCGGGAGTCGGCCTCGGTCAGTCGGTGCAGCAGGGTGAGGATCCGCACGCTGCCGGCGGACGCGGCGACGCTCGCGATTGTCCCGGGATCGTCGATGTCCCGCCTGGTCGCGGCCTCGCCGAGAAGCAGGTGGTGGCGGACCATGGCGACAAGCACGTCGACGTCCTCGGGCGGCAGACCCAGCCGCGGGCCGATCCGTTCGATCTGCACGATGCCCGCGTCGGTGTGGTCGCCGGGGAAGCCCTTACCGATATCGTGCAGGAGGGCGCCGAGCAGCAACAGATCCGGCCGGTCCACCTCGCGGGTGTGCGCGGCGGCCCGCGCCGCAGCCTCCATCAGATGCCGGTCGACGGTATAGCGGTGGTAGGGATTGCGTTGCGGTCTGCTGCGCACCGCCGCCCACTCCGGGATGAGCCGGACGAGCAGCCCCACCTGGTCGAGGGATTCCAGCACCCCCACGGCCGCGTCGCCGGTGGCCAGCAGCGCGACCAGCGCGTCACGGGCGGCGTCAGGCCAGGGGTCGGGCATCGGTGGGGCCTCCCGGGCCAGCCGGTCGACGGCGTAGCGGCCCAACGGGAGCCCGCTTCGTGCGGCCGCGGCGGCGGCCCGCAGCACCAGGACCGGGTCCTTCGCCGGATCGACGTCCCGGGCGAGCTGGACCTCGCCGTCCTGGTCGACCACCCCTTCGCCGAGGGGGCGGCGGGCCGGCCGCCGGCCGCCACCGCGCCACCGCGCCACCGACCGCAGGCCGGCCGCGACCCGGTACCAGGTGGTGTCCCAGGTCCAGGAGATGGCGCGTCCGGCGTCGGCGACCGCGTGCGCGAGCGCGAACGCGTCGGCGTAGCCGAGCATGGTGGCGAGCGACTCGGAGTCCTGGAGCAGGAGCCGATCGTGGGCTCGTCCCCGGCTCAGCCGGCGGATCTCGCCGCGGGCATCGAGCAGCACCTGCCCGGCGGCGATCACCCGCGCGGGAGGGGACTCGGCGACCCAGGCCGCCGCGAGGGCGTGCAGGGCATGGACGTCACGCAGCCCGCCGCGGGATTCCTTCAGGTCGGGTTCGAGCAGGAACGCGACCTCACCGAGCCGGGTGGCCCGTTCCGCGACGGCCTCGGCGAGCTCGGGTAGTCGTTTCGGGGCATGGGACCGCCACCGGGCGCGAGCCCGCTGGGCGAGCTGCGTGGCCAGCGTCGCGTCACCCGCGACGTGGCGGGCGTCGAGCAGGCCGAGCGCGGCCTTGAGGTCACCGTCGGCCACCATGATGGCCTCGTCGACGGTGCGCACGCTGTGATCGAGGCCCACCCCCGAATCCCACAGCGGATACCAGACCGCGTCGGCGACGGCGGAGATGTCGTTCCGTTTGCCGTCGTGGACGAGGACGAGGTCGAGATCGCTGCCGAACGCGGGTTCCGCGCGTCCGTAGCCGCCGACGGCCACCAGGGCGATTCCCGGTCCGGGATCGCCGAACAGGTCGACTAGGGCATCGTCGGCGAGGTCGGTGAGGATGCGGCGCAGCCGTGGGCCGGTCGCCGTGGGCAGGTGCTCGGAGCGGCCCTTGAGGATCTCCAGGCGGTCCGTCATGGCTGTCCTCCTCCGTTCGGCCGTCTGGCCGTGATCGATCTCGGGTCCGGATCGATCACGGCCAGTGGAGCGCCGAGCCGAGGACACAGAAACGCGCACCAGCGCAACTGTGGTCTCGGGTGGTACCAGCTCGTGCGGTGTCGCGGGTGGTGCGTGGTGCCGGGTGCCGGGGGTGCGTGGTGCCGGGTGCCGGGTGGTGCGTGGTAACAGTGATGGATGGAGTCGGGTGGTGCGATGGAGCCGTGCCGCGGTGGCGTTGCCACGCCCGGCACTACTACAGCGCGTCCGCCCCCCGCTCGCCGGTACGGACCCGTACCACCGACTCGACCGGAACGACCCAGATCTTGCCGTCGCCGATCTTGCCGGTCTGCGCCGACGACGTGATCGCCGCGACCAGATCGTCGACCGCCCCGTCCGCGACGACCACCTCGATCTTGATCTTTGGCACGAAGTCGACCTTGTACTCGGCGCCGCGGTAGACCTCGGTGTGGCCCTTCTGCCGGCCGTAGCCCTGGACCTCGGAGATCGTCAGTCCGTGCACGCCCAGGGTCTCGAGCGCCGCCTTCACGTCGTCGACCTTGAACGGCTTGATGACGGCGGTGACGAGCTTGGTCATGCCTGGGCCTCCTCGGGCACCTTGACGGGGCTGATGCTGCTCGTGGACAGCGAGCCGCTACCGCCGATGGACGTGAAGCGGTACGCCGTCTCCCCGTGCAACGCCTCGTCCATGCCGGCGATCTCGTCGTCGGCGTTCAGCCGGAGACCGATGGTGTACTTCAGGGCGAGAGCGATGATCGCCGTCACGACGGCCGAGTAGCCCAGCGTCGCGCCGACGGCGAGCGCCTGTTCCCCGAAGACGCTCCACGGGCCGCCGTAGAAGACACCGTCCTTGCCGGCCTCGTTCGTGTCGACGGTGGCGAAGAGGCCGGTCAGCAGGGCTCCGAGCACACCGCCGACCAGGTGGACCGCACCGACGTCGAGCGAGTCGTCGATGCCGACCTTGCCCTTGATCGAGGTGGCCAGGGCGCAGACGACGCCGGCGATGCCGCCGATGGCGATCGAACCCATCGGAGAGACGAAACCACAGGCCGGGGTGATGGCCACCAGACCCGCGACCGCGCCGGAGGCGGCTCCCAGGGTGGTCGCCTTGCCGTCGCGCAGCTGCTCGACCGCGAGCCATCCGAGGATCGCGACGCCGGTCGCGATCTGGGTGTTGAGCAGGGCGTATCCGGCGACCTTGTTGGCGCCCAGCGCGGAACCCGCGTTGAACCCGAACCATCCGACCCACAGGATGCCGGTGCCCAGGAGAACGAACGGGACGTTGTGGGGGCGGAAGTCGCCGGTCGGCCAACCGGCCCGCTTGCCGAGGACCAGCGCCAGCACGATCGCCGCGATACCGGCGTTGGCGTGGACGACCGTGCCGCCCGCGAAGTCCATCGCGCCGCGCTCGAACAACCAGCCCTTGCTCGCCCACACCCAGTGTGCGATCGGCGAGTAGACCAGCAGCGACCAGAGCGGGATGAAGATCGCGAAGGCGCTGAACTTCATGCGATCGGCGATCGCGCCGGTGATGAGGGCGGGCGTGATGATCGCGAACATCAGCTGGAAGGCGACGAACACGACGTACGGGATCGCGCCGTCGCTGCCGGAGAGGTCCTGGAGAGCGAAGAAGTCGAATCCGCCCCAGAAGCCGTTACCCTCGCCGAACGCGACGCTGAACCCGATGACCGACCAGATCAGCGTGACGATCCCGATGCAGAAGAAGTTCTGCATGATCATTCCGAGCACGTTCTTCGCTCGGACCATGCCACCGTAGAAGAACGCCAGTCCGGGCGTCATGAACAGCACGATCGCGGAACTGATGAGCATCCACGCGGTATCGCCCGAATTCAATTTGTCCATGTCTCTCCTGTCATTCCCCGCGCGATGCGCGGACTGCGCTCACCCGGTCCCCGGCCACGCTGCGCTCGTCCCGGATCCTCGGGTCCGAAGAGTCGGCAAGATCTGTTCCCGACCTGTGTCTTAGCTGTTTCTGGCATGTGAAATCGCTAAATTGGGTGGCCTGTGACCCGATCTCATCGGCTGGCGGTGGGTGCTTGGAGACTCTCCGCTCGTCGCGGCGTGCTTCCGTGACTGTATAACTGCATAGAGTTACCGTCCGGCGGTGTGAGCAGTGTCCCCACGGAGGGCTGGCATAGCGCCGGCGAACCGCGCCCCGGGCCCCGCCGTCCCCGTGATGTCCCGCCATCCGGGTTCGGCCGGCGAACTTCGAAACACGTCGCAAGGCAGACTCCCGCCGCCGGCCCGACCGACGATCCCCAGCCGACCGGGAACGATCCGACCGGATGGCGTCCGAAAGCCGGAGCGCCCATTGTTCTCGGACTGGTCGGCATTCTCGTCGCCGGACCTCCGGTTGTCTGGGGGTTTGCCGGATCCGCCTGGGCGGCGCCGACGACTCCGGCCTCCGGGTCGGCCCCGGAGAGCCCGGAGAGCCCGGAGAGCCCGCAGAGCCTGCAGAGCCTGCAGAGCCTGCAGGCGGAGATCAACGGTACCCGGGTACGGCTGGACGAATCCACTCGTCAGACGGCGATTGCCACTGAGGTGTTCAACGCCGAACGTATTCGGCTGGCCGAGGCCGAGCGGGCCGCGGCTGCCGCGGCCGGGCGGGTCGACCGCGCTGACGACGCTGTACGGCAGGCCTCGGACAAACACCGGGGGTTGGCGGTGTCGGCGAATCGGGCCGGGGGATTCGGGCAACTGTCGTTGCTGCTGACCGGCGACCCCCGACAGGTACTCGACCGGGCCGGTGCGGTCGATGCGCTGGCCCGCCGGCAACGCGTGGCGGACACTGGCCTGCGGCTCGCGCGTCGGGATCTCACCGAGGCACGCCGGAGCGCTGACGTGGCACTTGCGGGCAAGAGGAAGATCGTCATGCGGCTCGCCGCACGGAAGCGGTCCATCGAGGCGTCCGCCGCCGAGCAGCGCAGCCTGCTGCAGCGGCTCGAATCCCGCTACGCATCGCTGGAGCGGCGGGCCAGGGAGCGCCAAGCCGCCGCCGCGCGGGCCCGCAGGGCGGCGGCGGCCGCCGCCGCGGCATCGGCGGCCAGGAAGGCCGCGGCCGAACGGGTCCGTTATCGGAAGGAGTCGGCCGCGGTCGCGGCCGCGGGCCGGGCGTTCGCCGCGGCCCCGACTACCCCGGCACCCATCCCGCCGACGGGCGGCGGTGGCGCGTCGCGCGCGGTGCAGGAGGCATACGCCCAGCTGGGCAAGCCCTACGTGTGGGCTGCGGCGGGGCCGAAGTCCTTCGACTGCTCCGGCCTGACGCAGTGGGTCTGGGGGAAGGCCGGGGTCTCGCTGAGCCACTACACCGGATCACAATGGAATGAGGGGCGCCGCGTGAACCGGGCGGGCCTCATTCCCGGCGATCTCGTCTTCTTCCATGCCGATCTTGATCATGTCGGGATCTACATCGGGGGCGGGAAGATGATCCACGCTCCGCGGACCGGGGAGGTGGTCAAGGTGGAGAAGATCTGGTGGTCGAGCTTCCGGGGGGGTGTGCGGCCGGGAGCGTGACACCATCGGCCGCTGGCGGAAGCGATCAGGATGGCGACGGCGACGGTGCCGTGGGCGACGACTCAGCGGTCGACTCAGCGGTCGACGTAAACGAGAGCCGCGGTGCTACGGCTGATCTCCGCGTCGGTCTGGCCGTTGGGAGTGACGATGTGGATCAGGTTGCCGCGGGAGCCCGGCGTGATCTGCGCACCGGGGACGATCGCGGCGTCCTGAAGCCGGCGCATGATGCTTTCGTCCGTCTGCAACCGCTCGGAGATCCAGCTCACCGTGACCGGCCTGCCACCGCCGGACGAGGCGAGGTCGGCCGACGCCAGTAGGCTCACCGGGGCGGAAGCCGGCCGTGCCGTGGTGTGGTGCTGCTGGGAAGGCGGGATCTCGTTACCGAACGGGCAGCGCTTCGGATCGCCGAGCAGGACGGTGAGGCGCGCCTCGACCTCGTCGGAGATTACATGCTCCCACCGACAGGCCTCGTTGTGTACCAGCGCCCAGTCCAACCCGATGACCTTCGTGAGCAGCAGCTCGGCCAAGCGGTGCTTGCGCATGACGGCGGTGGCCCGCAGCAGGCCCTTCTCCGTGAACTGCACGGTCCGGTCGTCGGCGAGGCACACCAGCCCCTCGTTGGCCAGACGAGCCGTCGACTCGCTCGCGGCCGGCGCGCTGACATGCAGGCGCTCCACCAGACGCGCGCGCAGCGGGGGGATGCCCTCCTCCCTCAGCTCGTACAGGGTTCGGAGGTACATCTCGGTACTGTCGATCAATCCAGTCACCGGTCTCCTTCGTCCTCTCCAGGGTACGCTCAGCCTGGGACTCACAAGAGCCATCTGCCCCCCGAAGACCATGCCGGCTGGCCGGTTTCGATGTCCCGTCGGCCCCTTCCCCCGGACCGGGGTCGGTGTTCCACGACGTGTTCCATGGCCTCGGTTCGGCGGGTATGGCCTCGGTCCGGCGGCGTGTCCTCGTGCGGCACCCGTCCCGCGCGCGGGCTTGCACCCAGGGCCGGCATCGGCGCCCGCGGCACTAGACTCGACGCCATGAGCACGACTCAGATCGCGCCCGAGACATCGAACACCCAGACGGACGAAGGTGACGATCACTCTCACTACGCTCGTCGTGAGGAGATCGTTCGCGCGTCCATCGAGGGTGGCCGGGTTACGGCGTTGTGCGGCTACAAGTTCGAACCGGTGCGGGACCCCTCGCGTTTCCCGATCTGTCCGAAATGCAAGGAACTCGTCGAGATGGCCGAGCAGTTCGGCTGATCGCGCTGTGCCGGTACACAGTGCCGGGCGGCCACGGTCCTCGATGGCGGTCATTAGCCTTCGGTAATAATCGGTCGTTGCGGTAGATCGAGCGTGCCGACGGGCTGTGGACGGTGTGCGGATGCCTTGCCGATCGGAATCCATGGTGTCCCCTCGGGCCGGCTGCTCCGCGGCCCCGTATGATCTGTTGCACGAGCCAGACCCGGTGTCCCTCGCCGGCCCCAGTAGCTCAGTGGATAGAGCGACCGCCTCCTAAGCGGTAGGCCGCAGGTCCGATTCCTGCCTGGGGCACATCCGTCATGTCGATCGCCAGCCTCCGGCTGGTGGGACCAGAGTCCCCTGTGGGGCGGGCTGCGTCGCGAGCCGCGCGACCGCGGCTAGCGCCGCGTGGGCTAACGCCGCGTGGGCTAACGCCGCGTGGGCTCAGGTGGGGACGGCAGCCAGGGCGCCGGTGTGGTGGAGATGGTCCCGGGCAGCCTGGATGGCCGACGGGGTGGAGTCGAACAGGCGTCCCTGGCCGCGCAGCCGGTCCACCAGACCGACGGCGGCCACCGCTTTGGCATGCTCGGGTCGCAGCCCCGACACATACACCTTGACGCCGCGGTGTTCGAGCCGGTCGATGACGTCGCGCAGGACGAGGGCGCCGGTGCCGTCGACGGCGCTGACCCGGGACAGCCGGAGGATGAGGATCTCGACGTCGGCCACCTCGGTGAGCTCCAGCAGGAAGCGGTGGGCGGCGGCGAAGAACAGGGGGCCGTCGATACGGTAGGCGACGATGTGCTCGGCGAGTAGCGCGTGTTCGGAATCGTGATGATCGCCGGGGTCCAGCGGCACCTCCTCGACCCGCGCGGTTCGGGCGATTGCGCGCAGGGCGAGGGCGCCGGCGACCGCGAGGCCGAGGACGACGGCGATGACGAGGTCGAGCGCCAGGGTCGCCCCGGCGGTCAGCGCCATGACCAGGGCATCGGAGTGTGACGCACGGCCGAGGGTGCGCAACGAGGAGACCTCGACCATCCGCACCGCCGTGGCGAGCAGAACACCGGCGAGCGCGGCGAGCGGGATGCGCGCGACCAGGGGAGCGGCTGCGAGCATCACCCCGGCGAGGACCACGGCGTGCGCGAGGGCGGCGAGCCGGGACGAGGCACCCGAGCGGACGTTGACCGCGGTGCGGGCGATCGCGCCGGTGGCGGGCACCCCGCCGAACAGCGGGACGGCGAGGTTGGCCAGCCCTTGGCCGAATAGCTCCCGGTCGGGGTCGTGGTTCTGGCCGACGGTCATCCCGTCGGCCACACTGGCCGAGAGCAGGCTCTCCAAGGCTGCGAGCGCGGCCACGGCGACGGCGGCCGTGGCGAGCGTCGGGATCGCGGTGATGTCGAGGAAGCCGAGCGAGGGACCGGGCAGGGTGGCGGGGATTGCGCCGAGGGTCGTGACGTCCCACTCGCGGGCCGTGACGAGGGCCGTCGCGAGGGCCACGGCGAGCAGCGAGAACGGGACCGTGGGCCGCAGCCGGGCGCCGACCAGCATCGTCGCCGCGACGCCGACGGCGAGCGCCAGCGCGAGCCAGTGCGGCCGGTGGACGAAGTCGGCCACGGCCGCCCAGGCCACGCCGGTCACCCGGTCACCGTTTCGGGCGTGCACCCCCAGGGCCGAGGGAACCTGCTGAAGGAAGATCACCGCGGCGATGCCGACGGTGAATCCCTCCACCACGGGCGCCGGCACATATCGCACGGAGCGGCCGACCCGCAGGACCGCGAGCGCGAGCAGGATCATCCCGGCGAGCAGCCCGACGGTCAGCACACCAGCCGGCCCGTGCCGGTGCACGATCGGCACGAGCACGACGGTCATCGCGCCGGTCGGCCCGGACACCTGCAGGTTCGACCCGCCGAAGACCGCCGCGAGAGCACCCGCCACGATCGCCGTCACCAGTCCGGCGGCCGCGCCGAGGCCGGAGGAGACCCCGAATCCCAGCGCGAGCGGCAGCGCGACCACCGCGACGGTCATCCCCGCGAGCAGGTCACGGCCTGGCTGGCGGCGCATGCTCTCGATATCGGCCCGGCCGGGCAGGAGCCGGCCGAGTTCCAGCCGGCCGAGTGGCCTGGGCCAGCGTGACGGGGCCGTCCTTATGGGGGCGGGGCAGTGGGGCCGGGGGTCCTCGGCCTGCCCCGTCGTCATCTCGATGCGGATCCGATCCTCCCATATACTGGGATGAAAAATTGAAGGTTTCTTCAATTTACATGCTAAAAAGTATGGAGTGGGCGAGATCTCGGACACAGCGGCCCCCGCAGAGCCGTGCCGTGCGATAAAGAGCTGTTTCCCGACTCCGAAGTGTGGTAACGAACAGTTGATAAATTCTGTAACTGGCGGGGAGGTCGCCATCGGGCGCGAACGGGTCGTGGCGCTACTCACCGTGCCGGCGTGATCTCTGGGTGGGCGGTCGCCGGTACTCCGGCCAGGCCGGTACCTCGGCCGGTAGGCCTCGGCCGGAGCTGCGTGGGGTCGACGGGAGGTGGCTCGTGACGAGGCGGGTTCCGCTGTACCAGGCTAAAGCGGAGTTTTTTCGCATGCTTGGCCATCCGGTGCGAATTAGGGTGCTGGAGTTGCTGCAGGACGGGCCGATGCCGGTGCGGGATCTCCTGGCCGCGATCGAGGTGGAGTCGTCGAACCTTTCCCAACAGCTCGCGGTGCTGCGCCGGTCCGGGATCGTGACCGCGACGCGGGACGGCCCGACGGTGGTGTACGCGCTCGCGGGCGGGGACGTGGCGGAGCTGATGCGCGCGGCCCGGCGGATTCTGACCGAGATGGCGGCCGGGCAGGCCGGACTGTTGGCCGAGTTGCGCGAAGCGGAGACAAGCTCCTCATGAGCATGAAATGTGGTGGACCGATGCCCGGGACTCCCGCAGGTGGGACTCCCGCGGAGGGGAGCCCCGCCGAGGGGCCGGCTGGGGGACCGGCGCGCACCGGACGGAGTCGGGCACGGGTGGAGCCGGCGTGACGCCCCCTGGTCCGGCCGGTCCGGCCGGTTCAGCCGGGGTCAACCCCGCCTACAGCGTCACGGTCCGTGTTCCGCACCGGGCCACGATGATCATCGAGGCGGTCGTCGCCGCAGCCCCCGGCCCCGTGACGTGCTACGCGGACGAGCCGGATCCCGGGGGCGGCCGGCGGATCACGTTGGATGCCGACAGCGGGTCCACATTGACCTGGCTGGTCCGGGCGCTGCGGGAGCGGCTGGGTGCCGACCTGTTGCAGACCGAGGATCCCGTCTTCACCGTCGCGTCGACCGGCAAACTCGCCCAGTGTCTCCGCGCGTCGGTCACGACCGGTCACGATCTTGCGTTGTTGGACGCTGACGCCGACCGCCGCGTCATCAGCCACCTGGCCATGCACCCGACGCACACCGACCGGTTCACCGGCCGGCCGCGCCGAGTGGCGCTGCTCACCGACGGCAGCGCCGTCTTGGACTTTGAGCCGCTGGCCGCCGAGGCGGCCCTGCCAGCGGTCGAGTCCCAGGCGGTCCACCTGCACCGGGCGACCGGGTTCGACGTCATCCCCATGCCGATCGCAGCCCGTACCGCCGCCGAGCTCGCCGCGGCGATCGGCATGATCGCTCCGGGATTCGCCGCCACCGTCCTGGTCCACACGCATGTCCGCCGCATCGACGCCGCCCGCGCCGCGCTGCGGTCCGCCGCCCCGCATCTGCTGCTCGACACCGTCAACGACGGTCTCGCCGTCGCCGCCGCGGCCGCGGTCCTCAACCATCTCCGGGCGCGTGACATCGCGCCGGGGCGGGCCCGCGTCGCCGTCGTGGACCCGGCTCGGGGCGGCGATCTCGCCGGCTTACTGATCGGTGTCGGCCTCCACGAGATCACCCTCTACGATCCGGTCGACTACGGCATCCAGCCGCTGCACCTGCTTGCCCCCGAACTCGATCTGATCGTCGACCTGATCGGCTTGGCGGCGCCGCCCAAGGGCGTTCCCGTCCTGCGGATCCGCCCGGAGACGCCCCCTCCGCTGGCCCGCGCCACCTCGGGCCCGCGTCCGCTGCACGCGCTGCCCGGACTGCTGCGGGCGGTCGTCACCACTCGCCGCCCGGTCACCCCCGCTGCCCGCCTCGCCGCCGTGCACGCCCTCGTCGGTCAGACGCCGCCCGGCAGCGTGCTGCCTCCCCTCGACCATCCACGGCTAGCCCCCGCCGTTGCCGCGGCAGCCACCCACGCCCTCACCGCGCAGGAGTAGCTCACCGCGCTCCCGGCGGAGGTGGTCGCCTGGAGGTGGTCACCTGGTAGGGGGTGGTGGGGCCCGCCACTGCCAGGCCCACCGACAGGTCCACTGCCAGGCCCATCGGCGAATCCCGGCGGATGATCGTCCGTTGGGAGGACCGTTCCTCATGAACGGGATGAACGGGGTGAACGGGGTGCGTTGTCATGGGCGGCACTCTCCCGCCGGCATTGCGGATGCGGAAGTACGACGGCCCCGGTCCGATCTTTGCGGCATATCACTCAAAAATATCCTAAAGGGTCATACGGCCATATTCCAGCAATGCGCCACCCTGCTTCTTCGGCCTGCCGGGAAGCCCGAGCCGGACCGACACGGCCGAGGAACCGACACGGCCGAGGAACCGACACGGCCGAGGAGATGACACCGGGCCGAGGGCGCTCGTGCGTCCGACGCCGGCCGGCCCGGCGCGGGGGAGTTCCACGTCGCGGGTGGCCTGGTCACGTCGGGAAGGGGATACGAACGCCACTTCGCGTGACCAGTTATCCGAAGAGTCGTTCCCGGTCCGGCGGGACGTCTCAGCTCGGCGTGGGGACGAGGTCCAGCAGTGCCTGAGCGGCAAGCTCGTATCCGAGGGCCCCCAGGCCGACGATCACTCCCCGGGCGAGCGCCGAGAGAATGGATTCGTGCCGGAAGGACTCCCGAGCCCAGACATTGGAGAGATGGACCTCGATCCACGGGTTCGGATAATTGGCCAAAGCGTCACGAAGGCTCCAGCCGTACATCATCAGCGCACCTGGATTGACGATCGCACCGATCGAGTCGTAATTATCCTGAATGGTGTGGATCAATTCACCTTCGGATTCACGTTGTACGGAGACAAGTTTCCATCCGCGGTCCGAGATCCGAGCCGCGACGGCCGCCTCGATATCGGCCAGTGTCGCCGTGCCGTAGACTTCCGGCTGGCGTCGGCCGAGTATGCCCAGATTGGGGCCATTCAGGAGAAGTAGCGTGGTCACGGCGCCTCACAGACATGCTGGCCGGCTCGATGGTCGGCGTTTCTGATCCGGAACCCCACATTTATAGCAAAGCCACCTGCTGGACACCTGCAAGCAGAAAGGGCCAGCTGGGGTGTTCTTATCAAGTCTATCTGTAGTCTGTCCGTTGATATTAGCGTGTCATGTCCGGAGGGCGATGGGGAACCCGGGGGTACCGAGGTACCGTCCGTCATGCATCCTCTCGCGTAGATTCCTTCGCCGATCGCGATAATGGAACCGCCGACGGAACCTCGATCCCGGCGCGAAGAACAACGATACGGTCACGGGCAAGAAAAGGGTGGGGATCATGATCGGTAGAGCACGGCCAGCGCCGGAGTTGCCGGCCTGGCCGCAGTACTCCGACGAGGAGCGCGGTGGTCTGATCCGGGCGTTGGAACAGGGCCAGTGGTGGCGCATGGGCGGCAGTGAGGTCGACACTTTCGAGCGGGAATTCGCTGCCTACCACGGGGCCGGCTACGCCCTCGCCGTAACCAACGGGACGCACGCGTTGGAGCTCGCGTTGCAGGTCCTGGGGGTCGGACCCGGCAGTGAGGTCATCGTGCCGGCGTTCACCTTCATCTCCTCCTCGCAGGCGGCCCAGCGCCTCGGCGCGGTGGCCGTGCCGGTCGACATCGACCCGGGCACGTACTGCATCGGGGTCACCGCCGCGGCGGCCGCGGTGACCCCGCGCACTCGGGCGATCATGCCGGTGCATATGGCGGGCCAGGTCTGCGACATGGACGCCCTGGCGAAGCTGTCCGCGGATGCCGGGGTTCCGCTGATCCAGGACGCGGCGCACGCGCACGGTGCGCAGTGGCAGGGTAAGAAGCTCGGCGAGCTGGGCTCGGTGGCGGCGTTCAGCTTCCAGAACGGCAAGCTCATGACCGCCGGCGAGGGCGGCGCCGTCACCTTCCCCGACGCCGAGCTGTACGAACTCGGCTTCCTGCGGCACAGTTGCGGGCGGCCACGCACGGACCGCCGGTACCTCCACCAGACCTCCGGGTCGAATTTCCGGCTCAACGAGTTCTCCGCCGCGGTCCTGCGTGCCCAGCTCGGCCGCCTGGCCGGCCAGAT
This sequence comes from Frankia sp. BMG5.23, assembly GCF_000685765.2. Classification (NCBI taxonomy): domain Bacteria; kingdom Bacillati; phylum Actinomycetota; class Actinomycetes; order Frankiales; family Frankiaceae; genus Frankia; species Frankia sp. BMG5.23. Next base: position 51,085 of record NZ_JDWE01000024.1, on the reverse strand, counting down.
TGACACGCGTGAGGAGCGCTGGCCGGTGCTGGCGGGCGCGCTTGCCGACATCCCGGGTGTCGTCCCGCAGGGCCGCGACGACCGGTGCGACCGCAATCCGCACTACATGGCGATGTTCCGGTTGCCCGGGTTCAGTGAGGAGCGCCGCAACGCGTTCGTCGACGCCCTTGTGGACCGCGGGCTGCCCGCTTTCGCCGCGTTCCGGGCGATCTACCGGTCCAACGGCTTCTGGGAGACCGGTGCCCCGGACGAAACGGTGGACGAGATCGCGAAGCGCTGCCCGAACACCGAGGCGATCAGCGCGGACGGCGTCTGGCTGCACCATCGGACGTTGCTCGGCACCGAAGAACAGATGCACCAGGTCGCGGCCATCGTGGCCGAGACCCTGGCCGAGCTGTGAGCCGAGGCGAGACCGGCAACCCCACGCGGACTCCGCTGCGGGTCGCCGTGGTGGGGCTGGGCTGGGCCGGCCGGTCGATCTGGCTTCCCCGGCTGCGAGAACACCCGGAGTTCGTCGTGGTCACGGCCGTCGATTCCGATTCCGGGGCCCGCCGGGCGGCGGCCGGGGCCGACCCGGGCCTGGCCGTGCTCGCCGACGTCGACGAGATCGACCGGACTCAGGTCGACCTCGCGGTCGTGGCGGTGCCCAACCACCGGCACGCCGAGATCGCAGCCCGGCTGCTGAGCGCCGGTATTCCGGTTTTCCTGGAGAAGCCGGTGTGCCTGAGCTCGGCCGAGGCCGACCGGCTCGCGGCGGCCGAGCGCGCGGGCGACACCATCCTGCTCGCTGGGAGCGCCGCGCGGTACCGGGCGGATGTCAGCCGGCTCTACGAGCTCGCCGACGGGCTCGGTGCCATCCGGCACGTCGATCTCGCCTGGATCCGGGCCCGGGGCATTCCCGACGCCGGTGGCTGGTTCACCCGGCGGGACCTCTCCGGCGGCGGAGCCCTGGTAGACCTCGGCTGGCACCTGCTCGACACCCTCACCCCGCTGCTGGGCAGCGTCCGTTTCCAGCAGGTGGTCGGGACGATCTCGGACGACTTCGTCAGCGACGGCTCCTGGGCGGCCTCCTGGCGTCACGACGATGGCACCGGGCCGGCTGTCGGCGTCGGCGGTGACGTCGAGGACACCGCACGTGGCTTCCTGGTCACCGAGAACGGGGTCTCGGTGTCGTTGCGGGCGAGCTGGGCCTCGCACGAGGCCCGGGACGTCACCCTGATCAACGTCGAGGGTGCCGCGGGCACCGCGTCGCTGCGCTGCACGTTCGGTTTCGGTCCAAACCGGCAGGATCGTTCGGTTCTGACCCGCACCCGGGCCGGCGAGACCGTGGCGGTGCCTGTGCCCGACGAACCGATCGGAACGGAGTACCGCCGCCAGCTCGATGAACTGCCCGCGCTGCTGGCGGATCCCGCGTCCCGGGGGCGGGCGATCGAGGAGGTCCGCCCGACGATCGCCGCCATCGAGAGGTTCTACGACTCCGCGCGCTCGCACCGGTCCGTCGCGCCGCTCGCGCACGCGACTCGCTGAGGTCACGCATCCACGACCTGTGTCACGACCTGTGTCACGAATATCGAACGGCACCCAACGTCGAGCCCGGGGGGGCACGTGGGAACTGAGCTGAAACCCTGGTCGGCCATGACCACCACCGGGACCGGTGCGGGGACGACCATCGGGACCGGTGCGGCGTCCGGAACACGGAAACGTGCGGTCATCTTCGATCTCGACGGGGTGCTGGTCGACAGCTTCGGAGTGATGCGGCAGGCGTTCACGATCGCCTACGCCGAGGTCGTGGGTCCCGGCGAGCCCCCGTTCGAGCAGTACAATCGGCACCTGGGACGCTACTTCCCGGACATCATGCGGATTATGAATTTGCCGCTGGAGATGGAGGAGCCGTTCGTCCGCGAGAGCTATCGGCTGGCCCACCAGGTGGTGCTCTTCGAAGGGGTCGCCGCGCTGCTGCGGAGCCTGCACGAGCGCGGCCTCGGGCTCGCGGTCGCCACCGGCAAGGCGGGTCCACGGGCCCGGCACCTGCTGGGTGAGCTCGACATTCTGCCGATCTTCGATTATGTCATCGGCTCTGATGAGATCGCCCGTCCCAAGCCGGCGCCGGACATCGTGAACCGGGCACTTGAGCTGTTGGGCGTGGCGCCGAATGAGGCGATGATGATCGGGGACGCGGTCGCCGACCTGGAGAGCGCGCGTGCGGCCGGCGTGATGGCGGTGGCCGCGCTGTGGGGCGAGGCGGACGGCGCCGAGCTGGTCGCGGCCGGGCCGGACGCGGTGCTGCGCCGGCCCGCGGAGTTGCTGTCCCTTCTCCGGCCGCACCCGGTCGAACCCGCCGGCACCGCCGGTGTCCCCGCGGCTCAGGCCAGCCGGCCGATCCTCGCCGGCGACTGAGCCGCCAGGAGCGCTCCGAACAGGGAGGACAGGCCGCCCAGCAACGCTGGGCGGACGGGCGCGGGCGGATGTCCCGGACGGGCAAGGGTCTGGGCGTGCTCGGCGACCGCCCGCGGAAATCCAGGCAGGCCGGCCGCGAACCCGCCGCCGACCACCGCCATCGCGGGATGCAGCAGTTCGGTCAGCCCGATGACGGCCGTGGCGATCGCCGCGGCACTCTCGCCTACCGTCCGCACCGCCCAGGCGTCGGCCGCGAGCCAGGCTGCGCGCAGTTCGGCGAAGGTCACCTCCGCACCACGCCGCTGGGTGGCCCGGCGCAGGGTGGCCGGCCCGGACGCGGTTGCCTGCACACATCCGCGGCGGCCGCAGTCGCAGCTGGGCCCGTCGGACGAGATGATCAGATGTCCGATCTCGCTGGAGCCGCGACCGGGCCCCGGGCAGGACCGGCCGCCGAGCACGATCCCGCCGCCGACGCCCGTCCCGACTCCCAGGTAGACCACGTTCTCACAGCCGGCCGCGTCCGCCTCTGCGAGCGCGGCCAGATCGCCGTCGTCGCCGCAGACCACGGTGCTGCCCGGCAGCAGATCCCGCAGCGCGGCGCCGAGGTCGAGCCCGGTCCAGGCCGGCCGGCCCGGCCATGTTGTGACCCGGCCGGCGGCGTCGATGGTCGCGGGCATCGCCACGCCGACGGCGTCAACCCGACCGCCCCATCGGGCAGTCAGCGCGGCAACGTGTGCGGCGAGATCGTCGATGTCCTGGGTGGCGGTCGCCGACGGCGACCACTGGAAGGTTGTCTCCACCGGCCTGACGGGACCCTCCGGTCCGCTCGGCCTGCTCGGGCCGATCTGCTCGTCGCCTCCCATCGGGTTCGTCCCGGCCTGTGCGGCCCCGGCCTGTGCTGTCCTGGCCTGTGCTGTCCTGGCCTGTGCCGTCCCGGCCTGTGCGGCCTCGATGCGCAGCGCGACCTTGGTGCCGCCCACGTCGATACCCAGACAGCCGGTTGGGGATGGTGCACGCATGAGCCCTCGCAGGTCGTCAGGCGGGTGCCGCCGGGACGAGATCGAAGAACGAGCGGTAGAAGCCGATCTGGTGGGCGAGCATGTGGATGCCCGGATGGGTCGGCAGGCCGAGTGCGGCCGCGGCCCGCAGCAGGCGGGTGTCGGGCGGTTTCATGATGATGTCCGCCACGACGCAGCCCGCCGCGAGCCCATCCGGCGGGAAGGGGAGCGGATCGTTCGGACGCAGGCCGAGCGGCGTGGCGTTCACCGCGAGATCGACATCGTGCAGCAGGGGTGTCGCGACGCCGACGGCGCGGTCCGGCCAATGCTCGTCGAGGCGGGCGAGCAGGCCGTCGCGCTTCTCCCGATCCGGATCGTAGATCGACAGCCGTGTGCTGCCGGCGTCGAGCAGCGCGGCCGCGATGGCGCTGCCGGCGCCGCCCGCGCCCAGTAGCGAGACCCGCGTTCCGGCCACCGGACGTCCGGCGGCCGTCAGTCCCCGGACGAATCCCGCTCCGTCGAAGTTGTCGGCCTGCCAGCGCCCGGACGGGCCGCGGCGCAGTGCGTTGGCGCTCCCGCTGATCGCGGCCGCCGGACTGCGTTCGTCGGCAAGGGCGCAGGCGGCGGCCTTGTGCGGAATCGTGATCAGGATGCCGTCCAGGTTCTCGATGCGCCGGAGTCCATCGAGCACGGCGGGGAAGTCCGCCTGCCGGGCGTGCACCGGTACGAGGACGGCGTCAAGCCCGAGTTCGTCGAACAGCGGATTGAGTAACGACGGCGCCTGTACCTGTTCGACGGGATCCCCGACGACGGCGAACAGACGGGTGGCGCCCGTGACAGCATGCGCGGCCGGTGGCACGGGCGTCAGGCCAGCGGCCCGCGCGGCATGTCGCCGAGCGTCTTCATGACCAGGTCCTCCGGAATGTCGCCCACCAGCTGTGGGCCGTCCGCACCGTCGAGCACGAAGGTGAGGCCGGTGTTCGTCGACTTCTTGTCCAGACGCATCACGGCGACGAGTTCGGCGGCGTCCGCCTCGGTGGGCAGGGCCGTCGGCAGCCCGTAGCCGCGGACCACGTCCAGGTGCTCGCGGACCCGATCGTCCCCGATCCGGCCGAGCTCCCCGGCGAGACGGCCGGCGAACACGGTGCCGATCGCCACCGCCTCACCGTGGCGCAGCACGAAGTCGGTGACGCGCTCCAGGGCATGCCCCAGGGTGTGGCCGTAGTTGAGGATGTGGCGCAGGCTTGAGTCCCGTTCGTCCCGAGCGACGACGGCGGCCTTGAGCGCCACGCTGGCGGTGATCTGCTCCGTCACCGGCAGACCGCGCAGGTCCCCGGTGCCGATGAAGTGGGCCCGCGCGATCTCGCCGTAGCCGTTGATCCACTCCCGCCGGGGCAGGGTCCGCAGGTGGTCGGTGTCGCAGAGGACGGCGCTGGGTTGCCAGTAGGCACCGAGGAGGTTCTTGCCGGCGGGCAGGTTCACCGCCGTCTTCCCGCCGACGCTCGCGTCCACCTGGGCGAGCAGGGATGTCGGGAGGTGTACCACCGCCACGCCGCGGTGGTACAACGCCGCGGCGAGCCCGACGACGTCCGTGGTGGTTCCCCCGCCGCAGGAGATGACGACGTCCGACCGGGTCAGCCCGAAAGCCGCGAACCGGCCGCAGAGCGCCTCGACGTTCGACAGGTTCTTGTCCGCCTCGCCGTCCCGTGCGGCCAGCCGCAGTACCGGCACGCCCGGGTCGGGAACCGCGTCCTGCGGCCGCGCCGAGACGATGACGGCCCGCCGGGCGCCGATCCGCGCGACGATGTCGGGCAGGATTCGGCGGACCCCGGGACCGATATCGATCGGATAGCTGCGTGAGCCGAGGTCCACCGAGACCCGTCGATGATCGGCGGTGATCTGCTCGATCGGACTCGTCCGCTGTGCTGTGAGCATGCCCGTCACGGTGTGCCTTCCGGATCCGCGGTCGCGTGCTGGCGCCTGCCTGGTGCCTTGCGGTGGTTCTGCACGGGGCCGCCCCGGCAATTCTGCCGTGCCCGGCAGTCGCACCCTTCCGCCGGGTCGGGTGTGAGCCATCGCACTTCCTCCTTCCGTGCGTCTTCGTCGCTCCCGCGCGCCACCGACGCCCCGCGTGGGTCGGTGCCCCCGCGTGGATCCGCACCCCGCACGAATTGGTGCATGGTGCACGCAGAGTAGGGTCGTGTGGTGGGTTCAGACGACGGCGCGAGGCTCGCGACAGCGCTCGGACTTCTCCTGACCCGGCCGAACCGGACGCGTCTGTTCGGGGAGTTGCTCTCCTCGGCGGACGTCGGACTCGACGAGGCTGTCTACCCCGTGCTCAACGGTCTGGCCCGTACGGGCCCGACCACGGCGCGCAAGCTGAGCATGGAGATCGGCATCGACCGTTCGGTGGTGAGCCGGCACAGTGATCGTCTCGAGGCGCTCGGGTTGCTGCGCCGTTCGGCCGATCCCGATGACGCCCGCGCGGTCCGCCTGACGCTCACCGACGAGGGCCGGGCCGCCATCGATCGCTCTCGGCGTCGGCTGGCCGACGTCTTCCAGCGCATGCTCGACGACTGGCCCGCCGAGGACGCGCGTGCCTTCGTCGCCGGCATGGAACGCTTTGTCGCGGAGCATCTTGCCGGTCGGGACCGGTGACCAGGCCGAACCAGGGCAGCGGACGGGGGAAGATTGCAACCTTCGTCGCCATCGCGACGACGCTCATCGGTGTGATCATCGGGATTGCCGTTCACGGCTCCTGACGGCTTGGCCTTTTCTGGTTCGAGGAACGGGTGACGGGTGTTGTCAACGGATGTTGTCAACGAGTGTTGTTAATGCTTCATCTCTCGACGCCGGCGGTTTGGAGGTTCTCGCCTTTACGCTGGCTGCTAGTGACGGGGGAGATGCGCACGGCAACATAGCGGCGCCCGCGGAACATCGGAAGGCCCGTACCTGCAGGGAGGCCGCCCGGCTCGGGGGGTGCCGGGCGGCCTCGATTGATGATGACATTTGGATGGCCGCCAGGACAAGCCCGCGAGGACGGCAGGTTTCGGACAGTGATCACCAACCGTTCTGTCCGGCACCCCCGGGGATGAGTTCGATCAGTAGTCCGGAACCCGCGTCGAGATAGGCCCGTCGCGGGTTCCGAGCGTCCGGCCGGAGTTGCTCGACCAGGCATCCCGCGGCGACCGCCCGGTGCAGGCACGCCGGCAGGTCGTCGACCTCGTAGCCGATGGAGAACAACCCCTCGCCACGTTGGTCGAGAATTTCCCGCCCTGTCCACGGCCGCTCGCCGGGTTCCACCAGCTCGACCAGGCTGCTGCCGAAGCGGCCGAACGCGATCCGGACGTCCTCGATCATGATCGGTCGATCGCGCCAGACGGCGGGGCCGGAGACGACCCGCGACTCCCACGCATCGACCCCGAGGGAGACGGCATACCGTTCCCGGGCAGCGTCGAGGTCCGCGACGAGGATGCCGAGATGGTGGAACGTCAGCTCGCCCAGCATCTCCTCGATGACCCGTGCCGCCAGCAGGGCGCAGGCCGGTGAATGGGGCGTGGTGCGGACGGACGACGACGCCGGATCCGGCGTCGTCCGGATCCAGTCCTCCCGATTCTGGATGATTGTCTCCATCACCGCGGCTCCCTCCATGCCCCTGGCCCAGGCAGAGGGCGAGGGCGCCGATCGTATCGCCGTCCTCCGTCCTCCCTGCTCTCGCCGTTCTGCGGGCTGTTCTCGCCGTTCCGCGGGTGCCGTCGATCAGGACGATCCCGTCGCGGATGGAGGCGGGATGGCCCCGACCCTCAGCGGCCCGACCTTTAGAGGGTTGCCGGAGTGGGCACCCCACCCGTGCGGGTGAGCAGGTCGTCGAGGTCGTACTCGTACCAGCGGCGGAGCGGCTCGGGGGAACTCGTGCGCCCCCACTCGTACATGCGGCGCTGGGCTTCGAAGGAGCCGTCGTGCCAGCGGCGCAGCACATCGCCCAGCCGGAGCGGAGCGGGGAGGAAGTCGGCGCCGCCCAGCAGAGTGGCGAGCCGTTCGACGGCGGCGGCCGGGGCCAGCCGGCCGGCCTCGACCTCGTCCATCACGGCGCTGAGCGAGTCGAAGAAGGGCTGGAATTCCGGCAGATCGGGGCAGAAAGTGCCCAGATGTGGCGCGTCGAGCAGGCGGTCGAACAGCGCCGGATCGCCCTTTTCCAGATAGCCGAAGTAGGTTCCGACGATCCGGGAGATGCCCATGTTCCAGCCCAGGAACCACACCTTCGACCACGCCCGCCACAGGTCGAAGTCGCGGAACGAGACATAGGAGCCGTGTACGAGCTTGTCATTGACGTCCAGGATCGTCTGGTTGAGCGTGTCGATGTGGCCGAAGCGTTCCGCCGAGAAGTCGTCGTCGGCGAGGGCCTCTATCAGGGTTGGTGCGAGGGCGTAGATGACCTGCATGGTGTTGGCCATGCCACGGGAGAACAGCGCGTCGATCGCCCCGGCTGCGTGGGACATCATCGCCCAGCGGTCACCGACCGTCCGCGAGCTGGAGTACTGGGTGCGACCGGTGGAGATCCAGTCCCAGGCGGGCCGGGCACCGGCGAACTGGCGCGCGATACTGGGGAACCGCTCAAGATAAGCGTTCCATTCCTGCTCGGCGGGTACCGAGGGATCCCTGGGGAAGCGTCGCGAGTCGAGGTTGAGCCCGACGCTGCACAGTGGGTTGGTGGCCCGCTGGTGATTGTCGAACGGGATCACCCACAGCCAGCCGCCGTCGAACAGATGGTGCAGGGTGCCTTGGTGCCACAGCGACGGCTGCCCGCTCGGGAGGGTCACCTCGTCGAAGGGGGTGACCCCCACCATGTGGGTGAACAGGGTGCGGGAGTTCGTCCGGAACCGGCAGGGATCCTCTCGCAGGGCGAACTGGTTCGCCAACACGGAGTTGCGTCCTGAGGCGTCGACGACGTAGCGAACGCGGATCCGTTCGCCGGCCCCTGTCGTCAGCGTCGCGGCGTCGTCGGCGAAGTCGACTTTTTCCACCATCGTGCGTTGCCGCGGTTCGGCTCCGTAACGGACGGCCGTATAGAAGAGGTAAGCATCGATGTCCTGGCGGTGCATGTGCATTTCCGGGCCGTTCGGAAACTCCGAAACGCTGCACTGAGTGACCTCTTCGGGGTTCTGGAGCGCACCCTCGTGGTGGTAGACGAATCCGAAGTTGCGCTTCACTCCGCAGGCCGAGGTGACGTGGGAGCGGACGCCCTCGAAGCTGCTCACATGGCCGAGCTCGGGGACGTCGAACCGCTGGGCGAGCAACTTCAGCAGATAGGTCGTCTCACCGATGGTCGACTCCCCGAGCGCGAAACGTGGATGCGTGCCACTGTCAATCAGAACCACGCGGTGACCGTGTCGGGCGAGGATATTGGCCAGCGTCGAGCCGGCGATGCCGCTACCGAGGATGGCAACCGAATAGTCGTACCCGCTCATTGCGTGACTCCTTGGACGCCGCTATCCGAGGTGGCCGACTGCATCCGCCGCACTCCTTAAAGGATCACAATCAGCACAACCAGTACACAACGACGTACTGAACCACCTCTACGGCCCCTGGTCCCAGTAAGCGGTATATCGATGCCGATGGGTAATCAAGATTCCTGAATCGGAAGTTTGAGTTATATGCCGGATTTGAAACATTTGCTCTATAATGCCCTGATGTCTGGGCCCGTCAGCGGGCCCGCCACGTGCGAAGAAGCGATGCGGGTCCCCGCCGTCGCCGAGCGAACCGTGAATCGCTTATTTCTCCGTCGTTTTAGCGTTAGGTGGAGGTCTGGATCGGCCGTCCACTGATCGTGAACGAGTCGAGCAGCGTGGACTCCCCGTTCCACCGGTACCGTTCATCCGGGGTCCCCGTGGGTGCGCCGGGCCAGACGAGCAGGTGGACGAGCCCGTAGCAGAGCAGGGTCAGCGCGGCGGCGACCGAACCCAGCCGTCTCACCGCGCCGGCGAACGCCGGCGAACGCCGGGGAGTCGTAGGGGCGGCCGAGGCTCACGGCGCCCGTCGGCCGGGCACGGTGGCGCGCGGGATGGCCATGGATTCGATCGTCATGACGTCGGCATCCTCGGCGATGTGCGGCTCGGTCGGGGCGTCGGTGATCGTGGTCGCGCCGGCTTCGGTCGCGGCAGCCAGCACGGCGGCGGCGAGGACGGGATCGAGTTCCACCGGAACGGTCCGCAGATCGAGCAGGCAGCATCCCTGCTCCACCCGGCCCAACACGGACGGCTCGCCCTGGCGCAGGGGGGCGGCGATGACTGCGTCCAGGGCCACCGCGGCGCTTGGCAGCTCCGGGCCGAAGCCGCCGAACCCTTTGATCGTCAGACCACTCTCCGGGCCCGCCGGGGCCATGCCGTCTTCGTCTCGTGCGCCCTCGCGCCGGTGGCCGCCCGATCGACGGAATGCGGCGTCGTTCGGCAGCGGCGACGATCCACCCCCGCCACCGTCAACGACCGCACGACTCGCCACAGCCGAGGCTGCGATGCCCGAACGCCGTAGCCACGCGGCGAGCGTCTCGGCCCGCGTTGTCAGCCGTTCCGGTCGGGCGTGCAACGCCTGCCTGACCGGGGAGTCGGGATGGCTGAGGGTGGCTTCCAGCGCGGCGAGTGTGAGCTTTCCGACCCGCATTGCCCGGGCCATCGGATGCCGACGTATCCGGTCGATCAGGTCGGCGCGTCCCAGCAGCAGGCCGCACTGAGGCCCGCCGAGCAGCTTGTCCGCGCTGGTCGTGACCACGTTAACGCCGAAGCCGAGCCAGGTCGTGACGTCGGGTTCATCGGCGAGGAGCGGCTCGGGGTGTAGCAGCCCGGAGCCGCAGTCACCGACGAGGGGGATCTCGAAATCGGCGCAGAGCGCGGCAAGATCGTTGATCGCAGGGGTGTCAGTCAGCCCCACCACCTGATAGCTGGACGGATGCACGTGCAGCACGAGCCCGGTCTCCGGCCCGATCGCGTCGGCGTAGTCCCCGAGCGTCGTGCGGTTGGTGGTGCCGACTTCCCGCAGTCGAGCCCCGGTGCAGACCAGCAGTTCGGGCAGCCGGAACCCGTCCGCCGTCTCCACCAGCTCCCCGCGGCTCACCACGATCTCCCGCCGCCCGGCCAGCGCCGTCACCGCGAGGATCAGCCCTGCCGCGTTGTTGTTGACGATGTGCACGCCCGCCGCCGCGGGCACCGCGGCTGCCAACGCGGCCAGGGCGGTACGTCCTCGTCGTCCTCGCCGTCCGGTCCCGAGGTCAAGCTCGAGGTCGGTCGTGCCGGCTGCCAGGTCGAGGGCCGCGCGGGCGGCCGCGGACAGGGGAGCTCGGCCGAGCCCTCCGTGGAGCAGGACGCCGGTAGCGTTGATTACTGGGCGCAGTCCGGTGGCGGCGCGGGCGAGCGTCATCGGTGTCGCTACCGGCGTCGTCGGGCTGTCCTGGGCCGGGGATGCGAACAGACTTGTACGATCAATCACTCTCGGTGAAGCTAGTGCTCCTCCTCGTGGGATTCCGGACCTGGCCGGGACGGCGGCGTGGCCTGTCGGGTGTCTGCCCCTGCTGGGTGCCTGTAGGATCGGCCCGCTGCCCGCACGGCTCTGGCCGTCCTTTCGATGATCAAAGCGGCGCATGGTCAGGCCTCGGACCTTCGGTCACCCGGACGGCCCCCCGCCCAGATTGATCGTCGGCCAGGGTGGATCGTCGACGCTGAAGATGAGGGCGACGTCGGTGTCGGAGACGAAATCGACGAGCCGTGCCCCCGCCGGTAGCAGAGCCAGCGCGTGACGGAGCTCCGCGGCGCTCGATCCTTCCTCAGCGGAGATGATGTGCCGCGAGCGGACCCCGCAGGCGAGGTCGGCAGGCGGCGGTGCAGCGCCGGAGGGCCGGGACGCGGAGCGCCCCACGCTGGAGAGCGCGGCGCTGGACAACAGAGCGGCGAGCCGGTGCGCCTCGTCCGGCACGAGATGCGCGACGCAGAGAACGTCGAGCAGGGCCGACTGGGTGCGGAGAACGACGACCGGGGTTCTCCGCGGGACGCTGGGCTGCGTTCCCACGGTGATGACCGTGCCGTCGATCCGGCCGATGAAGGTGATGACGTCCGGGGGAGTGTCATCCGGGGTCCGGGGCGGGGTCCGGGGCGGGGTCCGGGGCGGGTCGATGTCCATGCGTAGACGCTCTCATCGGGCAGCTCGTCATCCCATCCCGCGCGGCGGGGAGCATGCGGGACGGACGGGCGGATGACGACGGGCGGATGACGACGGGCGGGGCGCGGACAAGCGTGCTGACGGACGCGCGATGAGAAGTCGCCCCTGGCGAGGTCGGCCGCGTGTGGAAGTACCTCGGTCGGGGTACGGGGCCATGGTCGCGCTTGCCCAAAGGCGCGGCGCGACACGGGAGGCAGCCCGGCCGGCTTCTCGTGGCGCTCACGCCGTCCGGTCGCAAGCGGAGCCATGGAGCCAAGCGTGCGGGTTGAGGTGACCGACCGTGATGCCATCGTCGTGCATCCGGCCGGCGACATCGACTATTCGTCCCTGGATCCCCTGCGCGAGGCACTGCTCGACGCACGGGTCGCCGGAGTAAAAGAGATCATCGTGGATCTGGAGCAGGTGAGCTTCCTCGACTCGCAGGGGTTGGCGGTCATCCTGTTCGCCCACCAGCGTCAGCGCTCGGCCGGTGGCCGTCTCGTGCTGCGTAACCTCAACGAGGACGCCTACCGCCTGCTGCATGTCACGAACCTGAGTGCCGTGATAGACGTCGATCACGGCGACTCCGCCCCCGCGCGCGGCCTGGCGACCCGTCAGGGCGCCTGAGCCACGGGTGCCTTCCGGCCCTGGCCGGATCAACCCGTGGACGGCCTCTCCCAGTGGTAGGAGACGTCGCGGACGTAGGTGATGAAGCCGAGTCCGGTGTACATCCGCACGGCGCGGACATTGTCCTCGTCCACGTACAGCAGGACCGAGTCGAGCCCCTCGGCCTGCAGATGCCGCAGGCCGATCAGGGTAAGTGCCCGGCCGAGTCCCGCGCCGCCCGCCCCCGGGAGCACGCCCACCACGTAGACCTCGCCGATGGGCCCCGGCTGCGCGTTCCGTGGCGGCGTCTGGTCGGTCTCGTGCACCTTCGTCCAGTGGAAGCCGACGAGTGCGCCGTCGTGCTCCGCGAGGAAGAAGCCACGCGGGTCGAACCACGGCTCGGCCCGGCGCCGGGCCAGATCGTCCAGGGTCCACCGGCCCTGCTCCGGATGATCAGCGAAGGCGGCCGCATTGACGGCCAGCCAGGCCCGGTCGTCCTGGTCGGGGACGAAGGTGCGGACCGTCACACCGGCCGGCAGCCGGGGGTCCGGCAGGGGCGTCCCGGCCGCCAGCGGTCGCCGAAGCTGGAGCAGCACCCTCGTGCGAGTGAACGTGAGCCGGGTAGCCAGTGCCGCGGCGGCCGGCAGGTCGCCGTGGGCCCAGATGTCGAGGCGGGACGACGGCGCCGCGAGGGCCTCGGTCAGTCCGCCAACCAGAGCCGTGCCGACGCCGCGTCCGCGGTGGTCGGGATGGACGACCACCTCGGCCTGCCGTGCCTGGTCCACGCCGCCCAGATGGGCGTAGCCGATGATCCGCCCGGCGGGGACGCGGCCCGGCATGGTCGACGTGTCCGCGGCGTTCTGGTCACCAGGGGTGTCCGGGACATTCGGGCCGCTCGTGTCCGCGGCGGCCGACACGGCCAGCAGGTGCCGGCCGGCGCCGATCCGCAGTCCGGGCCGGAGGGCCAGCCGGACGTCCTCGGACACCGGCCCGGTGCCGTCCGCCCGCTCCGCGGCGGCGAGGAGGCTCACGATGTCGTCCACGTCCATGGCGCTCAGGGTCTGCTGCCAGCTCAGCGAGGTCACCGGACGACCGTATGACGCTGGGCGGCCCTCGACGGTGCGGTCGGGAGGCCCCGGTCGCGAGGCCCCGGACGCGAGGCCGAATCCTGGCTCCTGGAGCCAGGATTTGGGCCTCGCGCCGGCGATGCCGTCCTACTGGCGGTGCCCGGGGTGCCGGGATGCCGGGATGCCACGCGGCGGACGGGTGTCCGCGGTGACGTCAGACCCGCTCGGGGGTCCGGGACTCGTCACGGCCGATCCGGCCGACCTCCCCGGGGGTGTTCTCCGGCAGCGGTGCGATGGGCGGCGCGACGAACTTGTACCCGACGTGCCGAACAGTACCGATCATCGCTTCGTGCTCGGGGCCGAGCTTCGCTCGCAGCCGCCGGACGTGGACGTCCACCGTGCGGGTGCCGCCGTAGTAGTCGTAACCCCAGACCTCCTGCAACAGCTGGGCGCGGGTGAAGACCCGGCCCGGGTGTTGCGCGAGGTACTTCAGCAGCTCGAACTCCTTGAAGGTGAGCTCGAGCGGCCGGCCCCGCAACTTGGCCGAGTAGGTGGTCTCGTCGACCGACAGGTCGCCGGACCGGATGACACCGGCTTCGGCCGTGCCGCCGGCGGCGGCGACCCGACCGATGGCCAGCCGCAACCGGGCCTCGACCTCGGCGGGACCCGCGGAATCGAGGACGACGTCGTCAACCCCCCAGTCCGCGGACACCGCCGCCAGCCCACCCTCGGTCACCAGCGCCAGCAGCGGCGTGGTGAGCCCGGTGGTGCGTAGCAGCCGGCACAGACCGCGGGCGATCACAAGCTCCCGGCGGCCATCCACCACGATCACATCCACCGGCGGGGCGTCCAGCAGCGCGCTCGCCTCGAGCGGGGCGACCCGTACGGTGTGGGTGAGAAGCCCAAGCGACGGAAACGACTCGGCGGACGGACCGGGGGCGTTGGTGAGCAAAAGGACGACGCTCAAGACGACTCCTCCAGGTGGTGTGTGGTGGGGCAGCGTCGACCCGGTGAGTAACTCGATGCCCGGCGCTGGGCGTCTCACGACCGTCATGGGCATGAAACGAAGGCCGGTATGTGGGGAGGATAGCGGAGTGTCCTACTCGGCTCCTACCGTCTACGGGCCACTACCTACGGCGGATGGTGAGATCCCGACCACGAGTCATGATCGCTGGAGCGGTCGGGTGCCCGGTGCGTCACGCAATCTGGCTGTAGTGGTCACCCATGGCTTCTCCTGTTCGACGTCACGCCTGGCGCTGCAAACAGTGATGGTCGGATTACGTCCACATCCCGATGTCCAGGTCATGGATCTGCAAGCGTACGACCGATCCACCAGACTGTGCACTTTCGGTGACCCCGAGGTGCTGGATGTCGGTGCGGCCGTCGGCGTGGCTGCCGGCGCGGCCCGTCGACTCGGCTACCAGCGGGTCTGCCTCACGGGATGGTCGATGGGATGGTCGGTGGACGGTGCCGCCGTGCCGCGGCACGGCGTGCTGATCCAGGTGGGCGAGCCCGCCCACAGCCATCGCCGTCGGCATCCCCCGGAGGCGGTAGCCAATGCGAGCGCGGCCAGCCGGTGGTTCGTGCGGGACACCGCTCGGATGCGCCGGATCCATCGGCTGGCCGAGCGGCCCACCGGCCGGATGGTGGCACGGCGCCTGTTACGGGTGCGTATCGGCCCCCACGCGTTCGTACCAATTCCCGCTTCTCCGGTGAAGATAGTTGGTTCGGTCGCACCGACCTCGCCGCTCATCGTCCACGGCTGTCGTGACGGGTATTTCACGCTGAGACATCCGCGCGCGTTGGCCGCCGCGAGGACCGCGAGGACCGCGAGGACCGCCGCCGCGAGGACGGACGAAGGGCCGGAAGGACGGTGACGGACGAGACCGCAGGGGCGGGCCGGCCCGCGTCGATCGCGCGGGTGACCGTCCGCTACTGGGCCGCCGCCAGGGACGCCGCGGGGGTGTCCCAGGAGGAGATCGGCGCGGATACGCTGGCCGCTCTGCTCGATGTCGTCGCGGCCCGCCACGGCGGGACCCTGCCGGCGCTGCTGCGACGGTGCTCCTACCTCGTCGACGACCAGCCCGTGGGCCGGCGGGATCCGGCGGGGGTCATCCTGCGTGACGGTTGCGTAGTCGAGGCCCTCCCACCCTTCGCCGGGGGATGACGCTGTTCGTCGTCGGTCCGGAGATCGTCGGTCCGGAGGCTATCGCCGCTGGGGAGACCGTTGACGCGGAGGTCCTCGCCGCCCGGCCCGGGGTCGCGCCCGGCTGGGACGGCGCGACGTGAGCCGCCCGAGCCGGACATGACAGCATGGCCCGGTGAGCGCAGGCGATCCCGGCACGCCCCATGGCGTCCTCGTCCCGGACGAGGCTGCGTCCATCCCCGCAGCCCGATGGGCGCCGGGTGCTTTGCCGTTGGCGGCCCTGGTGGCTACCGGCCTGGTGATGGCGGCCGCAGCCCTCGGCACGGGAGCCCTCGCGGCGGTCCTCATCGTCGAACAGATCGCGTTTGCCTGGGCCTGGGTCCGGATACTCCGGGCGTCGACCGGTACCACCCTGCTCGTGGCGGCCTGGGGTGTCCTCGGTGACGTGGTCCTGTTGGCCTCGGACCGGCCCAGCTACGGATCGTTGGCCGGCGTCGTCGGGATCGCCGTGGCGGTCATGATCCTCTACCAGCTCGCCCGACGCCGGTCAGCTCCCGTATCCGGGGCAGGCTCGGTGTCTGCCAATGGTTCGAGCCCGGTGTCTGCCAACGGTTCGAGTCCGCCGCCCGGTCCTGCCGTGCGGGTCGGTGCGGATCTCGCCGCGGCGCTGAGTGGAATCATCTTCTGCGCGCTTTTCGCCGGTTACCTTGCGCTGCGTGTCGGGTCCGGCGCGCACCATCCGGCCGATCTGCTGGTCATCGCCGGCCTTCTCGGCGCGGGTGGCACGGTCGTGGCGGGCCGGCTGGTGGGATGGGCGGGCGTTCCGGTGGTGCCGGCCGGGGCGGTCGGCGTTCTGGTCGGCGCGGCGCTGGGGGCCGGCTTCGGTGCCCTCGACCCCGATCGCCTGGCGGTGGGGGCCGCCGTCGCGATCGCCGCGGCGGGAGCGGCCGTGGCCGCCGTCATCGATTTGGTGCTGGCGCGGGCCCGCGACGCCGAGCCGCGGGTCGGCCCGGTCGCCACCTCGGCGCTGGTCGCGGACGTCCTGCTCACCGCCATCCTGCCGCTGGCCTCCGCGGCGCCACTGGTGTATTTCGTCGGCCGGCATCTGCCCGCGTGAGTCGATCGTCGGGCCGCGGCGGGGCCTGGACGGGAAGAGCCGGGGCCTGTCGGATGCTGTAGAAGCCGTGACCGGAATGTGGGTGTTGTCGGTGGCGACCGTGGCTGCTCTCGGGCTGGGGGTGCTCATGCGGGTCCGGGACGGACGGTTCCGGCCGGTAGACGGCGGGCTGCGGGCCGAGTTCGCGTCGCTGGGCGAGACGATGGGGGAGCGGGCGACGCTGCTGCAGTTCTCCACGGCGTTCTGCGCCCCCTGCCGGTCCACCCGTCGGGTGCTGGCAGGGGTTGCCGAGGTCGTGCCCGGGGTACGCCATGTCGAGGTTGATGCGGAGGCGCATCTCGACCTCGTCCGTCGGCTGGGGATCAGGCGGACTCCGACGGTACTGATCGTTGACGGTCATGGCAGGGAGGTGCGGCGCGCGAGCGGTGCCCCGCCGACGCGTGCGGCGGTGTTCGCCACTCTCGAAGAGATCGTTTCCGGTGGGATCAATCGGGCAGATGGTGATCCTTCGGATTCATCGTCGGCGGGTTAACACAGACGTGACGTTCACTGCTACCGTGACACGAACCATGTCCCAGATACAGCTTGTGAAGCGCCGCGCGGTCGATCTGTGCCGCGTACACAGCTGTCTGTGTTGTCTTTCCTGATCGTGGGTTGATGTTCCTCAGCCGTGATCGGCTGGCCCCGGTGCATCGCCACGTCCGAGCGGGTAGTCCAAGCCGGAAGTCAGGAGAAGGCTCTCGTGGTAGATCCTCGTGGGATGCGGTTCGCCGCTGCCGTCACCACGATCATGCTCGCCGTGATACTGCTCGCCGGCAGCCGCTGGTTGCTGCTCGCGCAGACCGTGGTGTTCGGGGTGGGGGCGGTGGCCGGGGTCCGGCACGCGCCCTACGGGCTGGTGTTCCGTTCCCTGATCCGGCCGAGGCTGGGGCCGCCGGCCGCCACCGAGGACGCCGCGCCGCCCCGGTTCGCCCAGCTGGTCGGCGCGATCTTCGGCGTCGTGGGTCTCGTGGGATTCTTCGCGGGGATGCCGGCACTCGGTTACGTCGCGGTGGCCCTGGCCTTCGTGGCGGCCCTCCTCAATGCGGCGTTCGAGTTCTGTCTCGGGTGCCAGCTGTATCTTTTTCTCCATTCGATAGCCGTGAAAGGAGCACGCACATGAGTCGTGAGAAGGCGCTGGTCGACGCCTCGTGGGTCGAAGCGAACCGTAACGACCCGAAGGTCGTCCTGGTCGAGGTCGACGAGGACGTCTCCGCGTACGACAAGGGGCACATCCCGGGGGCGGTGCGTCTCGACTGGAAGTCCGAGCTTCAGGACCCGGTCATTCGTGACTTCATCAACAGGGAGCAGTTCGAGAAGCTTCTCTCCGAGAAGGGGATCTCGAACGACGACATCGTCGTGCTCTACGGCGGGAACAACAACTGGTTCGCCGCATACGCATACTGGTACTTCAGCCTCTACGGCCACGCCGACGTCCGCCTGCTCGACGGTGGTCGCAAGAAGTGGGAGCTCGACAGCCGTGAGCTGACCACCGAGGCCACCCCGCGCCAGCCCACCAGCTACACCGCCCCGGAGCCGCGCACCGACATCCGGGCCTTCCGTGAGGAGGTCATCTCCGCGATCGGTGAGAAGGCCCTGGTGGACGTCCGGTCGCCCGACGAGTTCTCCGGCAGGCTGCTCGCTCCCGCGCACCTGCCGCAGGAGCAGTCCCAGCGGGCCGGGCACATCCCCACGGCGAAGAACATCCCGTGGGCGAAGACCGCGAACGAGGACGGCACGTTCAAGAGCAATGACGAGCTGACCGGCCTCTACACCGAGGCCGGGGTCGACCTGTCCAGGGACATCATCGCCTACTGCCGTATCGGCGAGCGTTCGGCGCACACCTGGTTCGCGCTGCACGAGTTGCTCGACCTGCCGAACGTGAAAAACTACGACGGTTCGTGGACCGAGTACGGCTCGCTCGTCGGCGTGCCGATCGAGAAGGGCGCGTGAGCCATGTGCGGCGCCATCAGCGGTGGACCATCTGTGGAGGGAATTGACGTGGCCAAGGAAACCGTGATCCAGGGGGTCGTGGTGCAGGGCGGGGAGCCGGTTTCGACCGGTTATGCCCGCCTGCTGGACGAAGGCGGCGATTTCACCGCCGAGGTTCCGTTGTCCGCGACGGGTCAGTTTCGTTTCTTCGCGCGGCCGGGGCAGTGGACCGTCCGGGCTCTTGTCCCCGGCGCGACCGGCGAGCGCAAGGTCGTCGCCCGTCAGGGTGAGCCGGTCGACACCCAGGTCGAGGTCGCGGCCTGACGTCGCGTTCCTTCGCCGGACGGGGACAGCGGGTTTCTTCCGCTGTCCCCGTGCTCACGTTGCCCCCGTGCTCACGTTGCCCCCGTGCTCATGCCCGGACCTGGCCACCGCGGTTGTTTCCCGCCGGTGACACGACGGCCGAAACGGTGCTCGCCGGTGGCGGAACCGTGGTCGCCGGTGGCGGAACCGTGGTCGGTACGGCGAAGGCCATCGGGCCGATCGAGAAACAGTGCAGACCGTTGTCGCGGGCAAACGCCACTGCGGAGCCCCGATCGGGGAACGGCGCGATGATCCGGTCGACCGCACGCTGGCCGGCGGCGGCGAAAAGGACGACCGCGAAGAGTACGTCGGACTCTGCCATCATGCGATCATGAAAGCGCATCCCGGGAAGGCCCGAACACGTTTTCGCGTGTTCCGTTCGTGGTCTGTCGTTGCGCGTGCGATGTCTTCCGCAAAGGCTCCGTCATACCGTGAATGAAGTGTGACTCTTGGTGGACGGGCACCTCTTGGTAGACGGGCAGCTGGAGACGCCTCCGCGGAGTCGGCTCAGTCGGACACGCGGTGCAGGCGCGCGGACAGGTGTGACTGCATCGGCTTGCCCTCGGCCTCCATGTCGATCGCATAGGCGAGATCGCAGCCCTCGACCAGGCCGTAGAGCCGCACCGACCGGGTGACGTCACGGGCGGTGGCGGTGCGGATCAGGACGTTGTGATCGAGATCGATACGGGTGCCGGTCACCGTGCCGACGTAGATCTCGGCGATGCCGAACGGGTGGGCCAGCATCACCTCGACGACCGGCTTTCCGTCCTCTCCGGGCTGGACCCGCCAGAACCCGGTCTCGGTCGCCAGCGGGCTGCCGGGCTCGCGGCCGTCCCGGGGCTCGTCCGCCCACCAGGTGTGCGACACGTATCCCAGCGCCGGGCGGCCGTCCGCGGCGAAGGTGATCTCCTGGCCGTAGTGGAATCCGTCCAGGCCCTCGTAGCCGCCGACCCCCTCGCCCCGCCAGGTCCCGACGAGGAAGGCCAGCGGTAGCAGGCTGGCGTGCAGATCAACGGTGCTCGTCGCCGTGTCGGACCGCGCCGATCCGGCCGCGGACCGCTTCCCGGCGCTCAACGCTGACCCTCGTACAGCTTGTAGACCACGTAACCGGAGAACCAGGCGATCAGGACGGACATCGCCACCAGAAGCCCGGTGAAGAAGTAGTGCAGCACGTCTGTAGCCTAGACGACGAGATCACGGGACTCCTCGTGGCCGTACCGGTCCTGGTCACCTCAGGCGCCACGCGGCATAGCTGCGCGCCAGGGCGGCTCGGTTCTGAGCGGCAAGGCTGTCCGACCGCGCCGCTCGCATGCTCCACAGTCCCGCCACGTGGCAGGCGAAGGCGGTCCCGTCCTCGTCGGTGCCGCCAGCCCAGCAGTCCAGCCCCGCAGCCCACTGCTCGGCCTGCTGGGGGGTATGTCCGGCGCAAATGAGACGGATCACCATGAACGCGGCGTCTACCCAGCCGGCCCCATGCGCCTACCTGTCAAGATGCTCCCGAACATGCATTTTTTATTTCATTACGATTCCATAGCCGCGGGCAGGCAGGACGGATGGGAGCGGCGGAGCGCTGGCCAAGTGGAAGCACGGGTCGTCGGACTCGTTCCTCGGCGGGACGCACGGGATGGGTGCGATTTGGCAGACTGGCACGATGGCCCGCCCGCTCGTCGTCAAGGTCACCGCCGGGACGGATGCGCCGGAACGGTGTTCCCAGGCGTTCACGGTCGCGGCGGTCGCCGTCGCCGCCGGTACAGACGTCTCGCTCTGGCTTACCGGGGAGTCCGCCTGGTTCGCGCTGCCCGGCCGGGCGGAGGAGTTCAGCCTGCCGGAGGCGGCGCCGTTGCCCGATCTGCTCGCCGCCGTCCTCGCCGGGGGTCGCGTCACCCTGTGCACCCAGTGTGCGGCCCGGCGCTCCATCGGCCCGGACGACGTCCTGCCCGGCGTCCGCATCGCCGGTGCCGCCGCGTTCGTCGACGAGGTTCTCGCGGACGGCGTGCAGGCCCTCGTCTACTGAGGAGCGCCCGGCCTGGACGCAACGGCCTGGACGCAACGGCCTGGACGCAACGGCCTGGACGCAACGGCCTGGACGCAACGGCCTGGACGCAACGGCCTGGACGCAACGGCCTGGATGTAACAGCCTGAACGCAACGGCCTGGGTGCAACGGGGACGCGTGAATCGCCGGGAAGCACCGCGTCCTCCTCGGGACCGGGTCTCATCCCGGCTTCGTGGCCGAGCCGGCGTCGGCGGCCAGCTTGGCCCGCCACGCCTTCTCCCGCTCGATGGCGGAGGCGAATCCCAGCGCTATCGCCGGGTCGAAGTTCTCGTCGGCGTAGGAGCCGACGCAGCCAAGGATGCGGTCGATCTCCTCCGCGGTGACCGCCAGCAGCGGGACCTGCCCGGTGAGGAAGATGTCACCGACCCGGTCGATGGAGAAGTGCACCCCATAGGTCTTCGCGTTGCGGCCGAGTAGGAATCCGTAGGTGCCCGCCGCGTTCTCCGCCGGGGCGCGCATAAAAAACGCCTCGACGAGCAGGGTGTGGTCCTGCACGACGAGCCACGTCATCGTGCGCAGCTTGTGTTCGCCCTCCAGCGTGACGAGGAACGAGCCGGTGTCGACATGGTCGTAGGCGAGACAGAGATCCTTAAGCGTGTCATCGATCACCACGTCGAGCCGGTTGCGTTCCGCTGCGTCGATGGGCGCCGTCATGGCTGGGGCCTCCCCGGTAGCTGGTAGACGATGCTGGTTCCGGCGGAGATCCTCTCTCAGACGGCGACGGCGGTGGGGCTCAGCGCGTGCCGGTAGCTGCGCAGCACGCCATGGGCCGTGGCCGACCAGCCGAACCCACCGGCCCAGGCCACCGCTCCGGCGGAGAGCCGGGCCCGCCATCGTGGTTGGCGCAGCAGCCGGTCCAGCGCGTCGGCATAGACGGCGGGGGTCCGACCGGAGACGAGCAGCCCGGAGACACCGTCGGCGACCGCGGTGCGCAGGCCCCCGACCGCCGCGGCGACCACCGGGGTGCCGCAGGCCTGGGCCTCGAGCGCGACGAGGCCGAAGCTCTCGCTGTGACTGGGGACGACGACGGCGGTGGCCGCGCGGTACCAGTGGACGAGTTCCTGCTGCGGGGCCGGCGGTTGGAAGCGGACGCGATCGGAGATCCCGAGATACGCCGCGAGCTTGACCAGGGCGTCGGGTTGTTCCAGACCGGATCCGCTGGGGCCGCCGACCACGGCGACGGTGAGCCGCGAGCGGCGGGCGGGATCGCGCCGCAGCAGTTCCGCAGCGGCGCGCAGCAGCAGATCGGGCGCCTTGAGCGGTTGGATCCGACCGACGAACAACAGCAGGTCGTCGGCGGGATCCACGCCGACGCGGGCCCGGGACTGCGCCATGTCACCTGGCCGGAAGACCTCAAGGTCGACGCCGGGCGCGACGACGTCGACCCGGTCCGACGCCGCGTCGTACAGATCGATCAGGTGCCGGTACTCGTCCGGCGTGGAGGCGAGCAGCCGGGTGGCCCCCCCGATGACCTCCTGTTCGCCGAGTAGCCGGCCAGGCGGCTCCGGGCGGTCTCCGACGGCCAGCGCGCCGTTCTTGATCTTCGCCAGCGTATGGGAGGTGTGCACGAGCGGGATACCCCATCGTTGTGCCACCGCGAGACCGACCTGGCCCGACAGCCAGTAGTGCGAGTGGATCACATCGAACCACCCTGGTTCGTGCCCGGCCTCGGCGCGCAGCAGAGCCGCGGTGAATGCACACAGCCAGGCGGGAAGATCCTCCCGGTGGATCTCCTCGAACGGGCCGGCGTCAACGTGGCGGACCGTCACACCCGGCAACAGCTCGGCCGAGGTCGGCAGCTTGCTGCTCACCGCGCGGGTGAACACCTCGACCTCCACCCCCAGCGCCGCGAGCTGCCGAGACAGCTCGACGACGTAGACGTTGAGCCCCCCGGCATCGCCCGTTCCCGGCTGTTCCATTGGTGAGGTGTGCATGGACAGCATCGCGACCCGGCTGGGCCGCCCGCGCCGTTCGGCCTCACCGCGGACCTGGGCGGCGCCACTTCTGATCAGACGCATCGAGCACCTCCGCATCCGCACGCCACCGGCGCCTGCCCGACACGACCAACCCTGCTGTGGACGAACACGTCTCCAACCGTTCTACCCGGCCGGTTGTCGGGTCAACTGTTGGTCTCCCCCCTTCGGGCTCCCGGCCGGTCCCTGGTCCGCCGGTCTGCCGGTCTGCCGGTCTGCCGGTCTGCCAGGGTGGATCCGTGACGAACTCCTCCCGTCGGGAGCCGCGGCTCGCGGCCGGACGGGCGCGTGCCCTCGGGATGCCCACCCGGGGTACCACCGCGCCGAACCGGTTGCGACGGATCGATCGCTGGACGCTCGACGCGGCCGCCGCGCTGCTGCGTGGGGCGGCGGATCCCCTGGTCGTCGATCTCGGCTTCGGCGCGTCTCCGGTGACCACGGTGGAGCTCTACGAGCGGCTGCGAACGGTGCGTCCGGGCGTGCGCGTCGTCGGCCTGGAGCTCGACCAGGACCGGGTCACCCGGGCCGCTCCGGCCGCGAGACCTCCCGGGCTGCGGTTCACCCGCGGCGGGTTCGAGCTTCCGCCGCCAGGGGAGCGCCCGGTGCTGGTGCGTGCCCTGAACGTGCTACGGCAGTATCCCGAGGCGGCGGTCCCCGGCGCGTGGGCGACGATGCTGGCGCGGCTCGCCCCGGGCGGGATGCTCGTCGAGGGAACCTGCGATGAGACGGGTCGGCGCGCCTGCTGGTTCGGTCTTCCGGCCCCGGGAGCGGCGCCGGCCTGGCTGCCGTCCGGCGCGCGGGGCCCGGCCGGGCCCACGCTGACCCTCTCCGCGCATCTGGCGAGCCTCGCCCGTCCGTCCGAGCTCGCCGAGCGGCTCCCCAAGGCGCTCATCGAGCACAACGTGCCCGGCCATGACGTCCACCGGCTGTTCACGGCCTTCGACCGCGCCTGGGAGCGGGCCGCGCCGCGGGCCGTCTTCTCCCCACGCCAGCGGTGGATCGCAGCCGTGGCGGATCTGCGGGCCCAGGGCTGGCCGGTCCGCGGCGACCGGCGGCGCTGGCGGCTGGGCGAGCTGACCATCGACTGGCCCCCGGCGGGCGGTTCGGGCGTTCT
This sequence comes from Frankia sp. BMG5.23, assembly GCF_000685765.2. Lineage (NCBI taxonomy): Bacteria > Bacillati > Actinomycetota > Actinomycetes > Frankiales > Frankiaceae > Frankia > Frankia sp. BMG5.23. Next base: position 27,095 of record NZ_JDWE01000024.1, on the reverse strand, counting down.
GCCGGTGCGGTGCGGGACGCCCCAGCGGAGATCTGACGGGACGTCCCGGATCGTGGATCCGTCGGTCCCGCGTTCAGTCGGCGGGACGGCGGGTCACGGCGATCTTGTCGAGCACCGCGAGGTCGTCCGCGCGGGGCTGCCACTGACCGGCCACGGCATTGGCGCGCACCTGGACCGGGCTGGTCGCGCCGGCGATGACCGAGGCGACCCCGGGCTGGGCGGCCAGCCCGCCGATCGTGACGTCCAGCAGTGACCGGTCCCGCTCCCGCGCAAAGGTTTCCAGGGCGTCCAGCCGGTCGAAGACCTCGTCGGTCAGCTCGTCCTGCCGGCCGGCCAGCCGGGTGCCGGGTGCCGGCACCTCGTCGCGCTGGTACTTGCCGGTGAGCAGGCCGTTCGCCAGCGGGTAGTACGGGATGACGCCGATGCCGTACTTCTGGGCGGCCGGCACGAGCTCTGCCTCCACGCCCCGTTCCAGCAGGTTGTAGTGGTTCTGCGCGGAGATGAAGCGGGTCGTCCCGGATGCCCGGGCGGTCCACTCCGCGTCGGCGACCTGCCAGGCATCGAGGTTGCAGGCACCGATGTAACGGACCTTGCCCTCCTTGACGATCTCATCGAGGGCCTCGAGCGTCTCCTCGATCGGCGTGAAGGCGTCCAGGGTGTGCAGCTGGTAGAGGTCGATGTAGTCGGTCTGCAGCCGGCTCAGCGAACCCTCGACCGCCTTGCGGATGTACCGCCGGGACGCCCGCGCGCTGAAGTCCTGGCCGTACATGCCGCCCATGTCGTTGCCGAATTTTGTGGCGAGGACGACATCGTCGCGGCGGCCTCGCAGCACGTGCCCGAGAAGCGTCTCCGAGCCGCCCTTGTTCCCGTAGGTGTCGGCGGTGTCGAAGAACGTGATCCCGGCGTCGAGCGCCGCGTCGACGACCGCACGGGTGCCGGTGAGGTCGACGCGCGAGCCGAAATTGTTGCAGCCGAGGCCGACGACAGACACCAGTAGTCCGGAGGATCCCAGCGGGCGATAGCGCATAAGTTAATACAACACATCGGACCACGGGCCCCGGACAGCAGGCCCCGGACCCGTGGTCGACCGGAACAGGTCAATGACCGTCCGTTGGTGATCCGGTGTGTCGATGTTCGCGGGCCGTTACTTCTCGGGGGCGGCCTCGGTCACGGCCCGGCCGACCGCCTCGGCCGCCTTGCGACTCGAGGTGCGCGCGGCGCGGGTCTGGCTCACTGCCGTCCGGGTGCGCTGCACCGCCTCCTCCGTGGCCGGGCTGCGCCGGATGCTCGCCACCCGCTTCTCGCCCCGGGTGGCGAAGCTGTTGTAGAGGTAGGTGGCGCGTCCCTGCAGGTCGGAGATCTGGGAGGTGACGGTGGCCGGCAGCGCACGCACGGCCGTCCCGACCTGGGTCGGAACCCGCGCCGCCTGGGTAGGCAGCGCGCCGACCCGGTCGGAGATCTTCCGAACCTCGGTGCTTGTGGTCGTCGGCAGGGCGAGCAGCTTCGCCACAGCGAGATCCGCCGCTCCCACCGACGCGTAGAGCGGCTTGCGCACCTCCGCCAGCGGAACCCTGACTTCGGCCCTCGCCTCGGCCGTGTCCTCCTGGGCCTGCGCGCTGACGCGGGCGGTGGGACGGCTGGCGGGGCGGTTCGTCGTGCGCGTGGTGGCCATGATGTCTCCCTCGGTTCGAAGATTCGTTGATTTCGTGTAGAGATTTCCTGTTAGCGCCTCGTCGCCGACGGGTGAAAGGTCGGGTAAATGATGTGAGGGTCAGGATGGTGATAGGCCGTACAGGAACGGAGTACCGCTTTCCTTTTCGTCGCGGTCTCCGCCGGTCGATCTAGGTCTGATCGACCGGGTTGTCGGTGGTCGGCTGCGGAGCCGGTGCTGCCGGTGCTGCCGGTGCTGCCGGTGTGGGTAGGGACGCGGGGGGAGCGCCGGTGATCGGACCGCTCTCGGTCCTCGTCGCCGCCGCCGGTTCGCCTCCCGTGGCCTTCGATCGCCTGGTGCGGCCCGGGGCGGTCCCCGGGGACGGCTTACCCGTACCGTCCGACGAGGCCGACCGCGCCGCGGTGGTGGTGCCGCCCCGGGATGTCGCCGACGCCTGTCGGGCGGATCTCCGTTTCGTCGTCGGCTCCGCGAAGGTCGCTCCCGCGGTGGCGGCCGGACCCCGTGCGGATGCCGAATCACCGATGGCGGCCGGACCCGCGGTCGGGGCGGCGGGCTCGCCGGGGACGAACCCGCGCGGCCCGGCCTCGGCGTCGCTGTCCGGGTGGCCGCGGCCGGCCCGCGCCGCGATGGCGTTCTCCCGGCAGAACGCCTCGTAGATGTCGAGCACGACCTGCTTCTGTCGTTCGGACAGGGATTCGTCCGCCAGCACGGCAGCCATGACGTTCTCTTCGCCCTGCCGTTCCTCCAGAATTCCGGCCTGCACGTAGAGCACTTCGGCGGAGATGCGGAGCGCCTTCGCGATCTGCTGAAGAATCTCCGCGGACGGCCGCCGGAGGCCTCGCTCGATCTGACTGAGGTAAGGGTTGCTCACCCCGGCCTGCTTGGCGAGTTGACGAAGGGAGATCTGTGCGCTGTGCCGCTGATCGCGGATGAAATCGCCGAGATCGCGCACATTCAGGGCCGCCACCGGGTCGAACGCCTCCTTCGCCGGAGGGCGAGGCGGGTTGCCGCGCCCATGGCGGGCGCCCCGCCATCCGTGAACCTCGGCATACGGCTGGACCCCGCGGCCGAGGACTCCGCGGACTCCTCGGACTCCGCGGACGACCGTCCGCCGAGAGCCCGCCGTCCGTGGACGCTGCGATTCAGGGGAGGCCATGCTGCCTCGGCAAGCTCCGGTCGGCACGGAAACGAGTGCGCCGCCACAACACATCACCAACGCAGTCGACGATACGTCGGGTTGCTAACTCTGGCAAGCGGTCAGTTAGCGCTCTTTGGACGTGTCCGCCCCGAGGTGCACCACCTGGTACTCCGCGGACCTTCGCCCCTTCGACCACGGCGGATGCCGCAGTTCCCCGTTTTCGGGTCCATACGAAGCGCCCGCGCCTGCCGGCGCGGCTCAGTCGTTGTGGGACTGTCCCTCGGCTTGGGCCAGCCAGGCCCGCTGGGCGGCGAGGGCGGACTCGGTGTCGGCGATCTCCTTGGTGCGTCCGGCGGCCTGGGCCCGGGCCAGCTTCGCCTCCAATTTCGCGACGGATTCCCGCAGCTTCGTCACGAATGGTGAGGAAGCGAGGGAGCGCTGGGCCCAGCGGGCGTCGGAGGCCTCGCGCAGCTTGTCGCCGATGGCCGCCATCTGCCGCTCCAGGGAGCCCGCGACCTCCCGGGGGACCCGTCCGATCTCGTCCCAGCGGTCCTGGATCTCCCGGAGACGACGCAGCGAGCGGTCGGTATCGGCCGGATCCAACGCCGTCGCCTCGGCCAGCAGTTTCTCCTTCTTGACCTGGTTTTCGCGCAACTCGGCGTCGCGCTCGGCATTGGCCTCGTTGCGGCGGGTGAAGAAGGCGTCCTGCGCCGCACGGAAGCGGTTCCACAACGCGTCGTCGATATCCTTTGCCGCGCGACCGGCGGCCTTCCAGTCGGCGAGCAACGCCCGGTAGCGGGCGGCCGTGCCGGCCCAGTCGGTGGAGTCGGACAGCGCCTCCGCCTCGGCGATGATCGCCTCCTTCCGTTCCCTCGAACGGGCCCGCTGCGTGTCGAGGGCGGCGAAGTGCGCGGTCCGGCGGCGGGTGAACTCGTCCCGGGCCGTGGCGATGCGCCGCCACAGCGCCGAGTCGGTGCGCTTGTCCAACGAGCCGGCGGCGCGGAACTCCTCGGCGAGCGCGCGGAACCGCTCCCCGGCGGTCTTCCACTCCGAGCTGCGGCCGAGCCGTTCGGCCTCGGCGACCAGCTGCTCCTTGGCCGCGGCGATCCGGCCGGCCCGCTCGGCCCGCTCGGCAGCGAGCGCGGAGCGATGTTCCTCAGTGGCGGCGACCACGGCCTCCAGCCGCGTGCGCAGCGCATCCAGATCACCGACGACCGCGGCCTCGTCGAGGGAATCGAGCAGCCGCCGTGCGCTGCCGACGATCCCGGCCGGATCGACCCCGCTGACCGTCAGCCGCCGCTCGAGCAGCTCGACCTCGGCGGACAGATCGTCGAAGCGGCGCTCGAAGTGGGCCAGACCCTCACGGAGACTGCCGGCCCGCCATGATCCGACGGCACGTTCGCCGCTGGCCGTGCGAACGAAGACCGTGCCGTCATCGGCGACACGCCCCCAGGCGGAGGCGTGGTCGGGCTCGCTGCGGTCGCTCATGGTGTTCCCGAAGATCGACTGACGTTTCCTGTCATTCTTGCAGGCGTTGGCCGTTGAGGGGACAGCCGCCACGGATCGGTCACCACGATTCGCCGTCGACCGGGTGCGGCGCGTGGGCCGTGGGGGTCGATCCGAGTCGTTGGCGGTGCCGCCTGGGCCGTTGGCGGTGGCGCGGGGGATGTGGACGGACCGGACGGCACGTGCAGGCACCGGCTGCTCCTCCGCGGGAGCCACCCCCGTACCGGCATCCCGGCACAGGTGGGGCCAGGATGCATAACTGTGACGCGTGAGGCGGGTGATAGCCGGGCGGGCTGGCGAGCCGGGGTGTTGTTGCTGCCGGCGTTCGTGGGACTCGGTGTTTTCGTCATCGGGCCCGCATTGGTGTCGGCGTTCATCGCGGGCACGGACAAGACCCTGACGGGACCGCGTTTCGACTGGGTCGGCACGGCGAACCTGCGTACCGCTCTCTCCGACGCGGACCTGGCCGGCGCCGTGCGCAACACGCTGCTGTACTGCGCCCTCACGGTGGTACCCGCGATCGCGATCGGGCTGGCGCTCGCGCTGGCCGCCGAACGGGTGACCCATGGCCGGGCGCTGGTGCGATGTGCGCTGTTTCTTCCGGTCAGTGCGAATATTGTGGCCATGGCGGTCGTGTTTGCCTACATGTTCGACAGCAGCCCCGACGGTCTCGCGAACACCGTCGTCGGGCTGTTCGGGGTGGCTCCGGTCGACTGGCTCGGCGACACCTCGACCGCGTTGCCGGTGGTGGCCCTCGTCGGTGGTTGGCGGCTGACGAGCTTCGTCTTCGTCGTCTATCTCGCCGGGCTGACGGCGATCCCGAGATCGGTGTACGAGGCGGCGGACGTGGACGGCATCCACGGATTCGCCCGGCTGCGTCACATCACCCTGCCGCTGCTCGCCCCGACGACGATCTTCCTGGGGATGTTCGTCACCATTCTGACCCTGCAGACCTTCGAAACGGTCGCGGTGCTCACGAAAGGTGGCCCCCTGGACTCCAGCACGACGATCATTTACTACATTTACGAGGTCGGATTCACTGGATCGTTCCGCATCGGATATGCCTCGATGATCGCCCTGATGCTGTTTGTCGTGATCGTGGCACTGGGTGCCGCTGGTGGGCTGCTCGGGCGCCGCATCCGACGCACCCGGGAGGCCGCCGCGTGAGCGTCGACACCTCCAGTCCGGCGTCCGGGCCGACGCCCCGTGGCCACGCCGTGCGGCGAGCCTCGCGTCGGCGGGCCCCGCAACCGGGATCGGCGCCGGCGCCGATCCCGGCATCGCGGCGCGGTCGCCGCCGGTCACCGACCGGACCGACGATCGGGCGTCTCGTCCTGCTCACGATCGGCATCGTCGCGGCCGTCCTGCCCTTCGTCTGGATGGTGCGGACCGCCGTTGGGCCACGGCAGACCGCGCTGGCGCTGACGTCGAACCCGATCCCGTCCAGCATCGACCTGAGCTCGTTCGACCGCGCCTGGTACGCCGGTGATCTCGGACCTGCCCTGCTCACGGGGGTGGCGGTGAGCCTGGCGATCCTCGCGTTGCAGCTCGCGACGGCGATCCCGGCCGCCTACGCCTTCGCCTGTCTGCGCTTTCGCGGGCGTACGGCAGCCTTCGCGGTGGTGCTCGCCACCCTGCTGGTGCCGACCCAGATCACCGCCGTGCCGAACTACGTCACCATGTCCGCGCTCGGACTCGCTGACACCCGGGTCGGCCTGGTCCTGCCGTTCATGACACACGCGGCGATGATCTTCATGCTCCGGCAGTACATGAGCACCATCCCGGGGTCGGTCCTGGAAGCCGCGCGGATGGACGGGCTCGGTACCTGGCGGACGCTGTGGACGATCATCGTGCCGCTCGCCGCGCCCGCGATCGCCTCCGTATCGGTGTTCAGCTTCCTGTTGTCGTACAACGAGTACCTGTGGCCGCTGCTGGTCGCGCGGTCGCCGGACATCGCCACCCCGCCGCTGGCGCTCGCGCGCCTGATGACCGACTCCTCCTCCGTCATTCCGGACTTCACCGAGCTCGCCGCGGCCGCGCTGATCATCAGCCTGCCGTCGCTCGTCGTCTTCGTCGCCGCCCAACGCCGTCTCGCCGCCGGAATTACCGGTACGGGTGCCGGTGCCTGAGAGGAAGAACGTGTGATCCGTATTCGCCGAATACTGCCGCTGCCCGTCGCCGCCGCGATGATCATCCTGACCGCGTGCGGCGGCGGTGGTGACGCGAGCCCGGCAGACCCCGCGGAGAGCCTGCGCCCCACGGCCCGTCCAGCCGACGCCGGCGTCGACAACGTGGCGGGCGCCAAGGCGTCGCCCGCCTGCGTGGCCCAGGTCAAGACGCTGCGGATGTCCGCCGTCGGCACGCTCAACGACGTCGCGAAATCCGGCAAGGCCTATCTGGAGAAGGCGCATCCCGGCCTCACCGTGGACCTCAACACGAGTGCGCCGGACTACACCTCCCTCGTCCAGCAGATCAGCGCCGACCGCTCGGCCGGCCGTTCCGTCGACGTGGCGGTCGCCGGCTTCGACCTGCTCCCGACCTTCGCCCGGGACCTCGGCGCCCAGGAGCTCTCCCCGCGCCTGCTGCGCGCGTCCTACGACCAACGGCTGGTCGGCCTCGGGCAGGTCGCCGGGAAGCAGATCGGCATTCCCCAGCAGGTGTCGTCTCTGGCCCTGGTCTACAACCTCGACGTGCTGCAGAAGGCCGGCGTCGATCCGGCGACGCTGGGCACGACCGACGGGGTGATCGCCGCCGCTGACAAGATCAAGGCTTCGGGTCAGAATATCCAGCCCCTCGACCTGCCGACCGGCCAGCAGTTCGGGCAGTGGATCCTCAACACCCTGGCCAGCTCCAAGGGGACGCCGATCCAGGACGCGAACGGTCGGCCCGCCCTGAACACCCCGGCGGCCCGCGAGGCCGCCGCGTTCCTCGCGAAGGCCGCGAGCTACGGCACGCACTCCGCCGATCCGACCCAGCAGGGCCTGCTGCGGTTCGGCATCCGCCGGCAGACGGCGATGACCGCCGTGACGGTGGCCTCCGTGGCCGGCGGGCTGAAGTTCATCGCGGGGCAGGGGACGAAGGGTTTCCGGGCCGGCGCGGTCCCGTTCCCGACTCTGCCCGGCGGGACCCAGCACCCGGTCGCGGGCGGCAACGCGCTGACGGTCCTGTCCACCGACCGCTGCCAGCGGGAGATGGCGACCGAACTGGTCGTGTCGCTGCTTTCGCCGGACGTCGTGGCCGCGAGCACGGAGGCGTTGAGCTACATCCCGGTGGATACTCAGGCCGTCAGCCAGCTCGGGTCGTTCTACGAGACCTATCCGCAGCTCAAGCCGTTCAACGCGCTCATCCCCTCGCTGGTGAAGGCGCCGGCTTGGAGCGGGGCCCGCGGCGGGGAGGTCCCGAGCGCGATCTCGGACCAGGTGCAGCGCATCCTTAAGGGCGAGGACCCGGTCAGGGCCCTCGCCGCGGCCCAGAGCCAGGCTGTGGAACTCACCCGTTGACCGGCGGACGCCGCGGGAGAGACCGATGACCCGGATCACGGAACCGGCCGACGGACCCGCCGTGGTGACGGCCGCCACCGCGGGGGTGCCGATCGAGATCGACGGGCTGGGCCGGTCGTTCGGCCCGGTCCATGCGCTGCGCGACGTCACGCTGACGGTTGCGCCGGGGGAGATCGTCGCGCTGCTCGGACCGTCCGGCTCGGGCAAGTCGACGCTGCTGCGGATCTGCGCCGGGCTCGAGGAGCCGACGTCGGGTGATCTGCGTTTCGGCGCGGTCAGCCAGCTTGGCGTCGCACCCCACCGCCGGGACGTGTCCATGGTCTTCCAGCATTTCGCGCTCTACCCGCATCTGACGGCGCTGGAGAACCTCACTCTGGCGTTGCGTCACGGCCGCGGCCTGCCGAAGGCCGCGGCGGTGGCCCGGGCCCGTGAGACGCTGGACATGCTCGGCATCGGTGAGCTGGCAGCTCGCCGGCCCGCGAAGATGTCCGGGGGCCAGCGCCAGCGGGTCGCGATCGGCCGGGCACTCGCGACCCGGGCCCGGGTGATCCTGTTGGACGAGCCGATGTCGGGGCTCGACGCCCAGCTCCGGGTCGATCTGCGGGTCGAGATCGTGGGCCTGCTGCGCCGGCTCGGCACCACCGCCCTGTTCGTCACGCACGACCAGGCCGAGGCGATGGCGGTCGGTGACCGGGTCGCGGTGCTCAGCGGCGGCCGGCTGCAGCAGATCGGGACGCCCGACGAGATCTACGACCGGCCCGCCACGCGCTTCGTCGCGGCGTTCATCGGCAGCCCGCCGATGAACGTCCGGGAGGGACGCTGGCATGACGGCCAACTGCACGGGGACGGATTCGCCCTGCCCGCCCCCGCCGGCGCGACGGCATTCGGAGTCCGGCCCGAGCACCTGGTCCTGGTGGCGGCGGCTTCCACTGGATCGGGATCGGTACCGGCGGACGCCGTGGTGGCGCCGGTGGCGCTGGCGTCGGACGCGCTGCGGGTAACCGGTGAGGTCGTGGTGAGCGAGCGGCTCGGGGCGGAGCGGACGGTGTACGTCCGGACCTCCGCCGGGGTGCTCGCCGTCAGGGTCGACGCCGCTGAGGTGCCCGGCGTGGGCATGCGGGTCACCCTGCGCGCACCGCTGTCCACCCTGACCTTCTTCGACGCCGCCGGCGCCCGGATCTGACGCGGCGCGGCCTCGATCCGCCGCAGCCGTCCCCCCTCCCACCCCGCGCGTCCAGTCGGATCGGCGCCGCGTGAATCGCGGAGGGGCCCTCCCCGTGGGCCTGTCCCCGGCTGCCCGACTCGGGAGAATTTCTGACCGGTCGACGTGGTCGCATTCGGTCAAAAAAATATAACACGCTTTTTTCGGACGCTCGGCGGACATGCGTGCAATCAGGGCCCGCCAGTGGTCCGGGAGTGACCTCTGTGCACGCATCGCACCGGAGTCGTCTCTTGGAGCACCAAGATGTCGCGACATAGCGTTAGTAGGTACTCACGGAAGTGCCCCTGGAGATGCGACTGCGAGGAGATCGTCGATGCTGACGGATAACGCTCATGCCTGCACTCATCCGCTTGCGTTCATCCGAGCCCAGCGCGGGTGGTCCTACCAGCGTCTGGCGCGGGTCGTGGCCCGCCGCGCACGTGACCTCGGGGTGGCGAACATGGCCGCCGAGCGGCAGAAGGTCTGGCGCTGGGAGCACCGTGGGGTCGTGCCCGACCGGGTGTCCCAGCTCGCGCTCGCCGCGGAGCTCGGCGTGCCCAACGATCGCCTGGAGTCGCACCCCTGGCCCGCGTGGCTACCGACCGGCGACGCGGTGCGCACCGAGTACCCGTGGACGCCGGGTGGCAGCATAACCTCGATCATGGACGTCGTCGAGGACGCGCTCTCCGACCGCCGCGGCTTCCTGACGATCACTGGGACCGGGGTGGCGGAACTCGCGACGCAGTGGCTCGGCATGGAACCGGCCCGGCTGGCGGCGGCCCTGAACGGGGGACGGGTCGACGACCAGATCGTGAACCGGATCGAGCACAACATCCCCGGGCTACGGGTCATGGATGAGCGGCTCGGTGGGGAGAGCGTGCGCCGGCTGGTCGACGCCGAGCTCGGCGTGGTGGCGGACCTGCTGGCGCGCGGATCCTATACCGAGCACGTGGGCCGTCACCTGCATCTGGTGGCCGCGGAGCTCGCCCGGTTCGCGGGATGGGTCTCGTTCGACGCCGGCTTCCAGACGGCCGCCCAGCGGTACTGGATCACCGCGCTGCATGCCGCGCACGCCGGCGGGGACCGCATGCTCGGTGCGAACGTGCTGAAGAACATGTCCCTGCAATGCGTGGACTTCGCCCGCCCGCGGGAGGCGGTGGATCTGGCCGAGGCCGCCGTGGCCAGCGCCGGGGTGGCGTCCGGTCGCGTCGGCGCCATGCTGCACATGCGGCGGGCCCGTGCCCATGCCGCGCTCGGGGAGGCCAGCGCCTGCGCGCAGGCGCTGGCCTGCTCGGAGGAAGCGATGGTCACCGCGCGGCCTGAGGAGCCCGCCTGGTCGTCCTACTTCGACGAGGCCGAGTACCAGGCGCAGATCGGCAGCTGCTACATCGATCTCGGTCACCTCGCGCAGGCGGACCGGTGGCTGGAACGCTCCCTGGCGGTCCAGCCGGACTCCCGGGCCCGGGACCGGGCCACCTACCTGCTTCGGTGGGCCGCGGTCCAGATGGATCTCGGTAACGTCGATCACGGGTGCGAGCTGACCCGCCAGGCCCTGCCGATGCTGGCGGCGACGCGATCCAAGCGCAACGCCCGCCGGGCCGACGAGCTGCGCCGCCGGCTGCGGCGGCACGGCACCGACCCGGCGGTGCGGGAACTCGATCAGATCCTCGCCCGGACTGTCTGAGCCGGCCGGAACCCGAGCCGGCCGGGAATCAGGAACGCAGCCGCCCGGCGGGACGCTTCGGCGCCGTCGTGGCTGGCTCGTCGTCCGGATCGATCGCGGCGGCCAGCGGCGCGCCGTCGGGATCGGCGACGACGAGGGAGGCATCCGTCGGCACGGACCGCTTGATCACCGCCAGGGCGATGGGGCCGAGTTCCTCGTGGACCTCGGAGCTGCCGACAAACCCGACCTCGCGCCCGCCGACCGTGACGGTGGAACGGGGCGCCGCCACCGTGCCGTCGAGATGCAGCAGCACCAGCCGCCGCGGCGGGCGACCGAGGTTGTGCACCCGGGCGACGGTTTCCTGCCCGCGGTAGCAGCCCTTGTCCAGGTGCACGGCGCTCGCCAGCCACCCCACCTCGTGCGGAATGGTGCGATGGTCGGTCTCCCGGCCGAGCCGGGGCCGTCGGGAGGCGATGCGCATGGCGTCGAAGGCGGACAGCCCGGCCAGACCCGCCCCGGCGGCGCGCAGCCGCTCGACGGTGCCGGTCAGGTCGGCCCGGCCGACGAGGAGGTCGACGCCGTGGGGCATCCGCCGGACCAGCGTGCCCGTCCCGGTACGGCCGACCGGGTAGGGACCGGTGATCGGCGCCCCGACCGGGCCGGGTGCCTGTGGTTCGGGCAGGCCCGGGCCGGGCGCGCCGTCACCCGGCCCGCCCAGTGCCGCGGCCGCGACCTGCGCGGCCCTTGGCCCGAGCACGCTGAGCACCGCCGTCACCGCGCCGAGGTCCGCTGGCTCCACTCGGAGCATGAAGCGCATCGACTCCAGGTAGCGCAGCAGGATGCCGCCGGTGCCGGGCTCGACGTCCACCCAGGTGGACGTGCCGTCGTCGGCGAGGACGAGATGGTGTTCGACGTGGCCGTGCGGGGAGAGCACCAGCGCCTCGGTGCCCCGCAGCGCGCCCAGCGCGGACAGATGCTGAGAGGTGATGCTGTGCAGCCAGGAGAGCCGGTCGGGGCCGGAGACGCGCAGCACGTCCCGATGTGATCTGTCGACGACGGCGGCACCGCCGCGCACCGCGCGCTGTTCCCGTAGCGGATCGCCGTAGTGGGCGGCGACCGCGTCGTCTTCGGCAGTGCCGGCCACCGCACCCGGCAGGCCGAGCAACGGGGAGAGCGAGGCGGGCGTCGTGAGGGACCCTGCGGTCATGGGACTCAGTCTAGGTCCCCGTGGCGTGCCTCGGCCGGGTCCGCGCACGGTTCGGCTGTGGCCCCGGGCCCGCGCGGGTGGCCTGGCTGTTCCGACCGGCCGGTGTCAGGAGCGTCCCATCAACGCGCGCGGAAAAGCCGTTGCGATGCGCCCCTGGGTCCGCGTAGCGTCACGGGTACACGAGAAGGGAGGTGGTCCAGGCTTTGTATGCTCATAGGACTCGTGAGGTGGCTGTCCGCTAGCCGGTCTCGTGGTCCTCACCTCTAGCCGGGTGGCCCATGGGCACCGGCACCGGCGAGAACCAGGCAGACACCCGACCCCCGGGCGCCGTCGCAAGTCCCGACGGCCCGCCTCCGCTTCGCGCGGCGGCGGAGCGCCCGGGGGTCGTTCAGTTCCGGATGAATTCCTGTCGTGCCGCCGGATTCCTGTCCTGCCGCCGGGTGACAACCGGTCGCCGGCACGACCGGCCCCGAGCCGGGGAGTCACAGGCAACAACCGGCAATGCTGGCCGAGCGGGCCGCCGAGCGGGCAGGATCTCGGGTATGCCGACGCTCGTCCTGCTCCGCCACGGTGAGAGCATTTGGAACCGCGAAAACCTGTTCACCGGCTGGGTGGACGTTGATCTTTCCGAGAAGGGTGCCAAGGAGGCCACTCGCGGGGGTGAGCTGCTGCGGGAGTCCGGCGTCCTGCCGGACGTGGTGCACACGTCCCTGCTGACCAGGGCGATCCGCACCGCCTGGCTGGCGCTGGATGCCGCCGGGCGCACCTGGGTTCCGGTTCGCCGCACCTGGCGGCTCAACGAGCGGCACTACGGTGGCCTGCAGGGCCTGAACAAGGCGGAGACGCTGGAGAAGTTCGGCGCGGAGCAGTTCCAGCTCTGGCGTCGCTCCTATGACACGCCGCCGCCGGAGATCGGTCCGGAGCAGGTCAGCGGGGTGGACGAGCGCTATGACGACCTTGCCCCCGACGTCATCCCGCGGACCGAGTGCCTCGCCGACGTCGTTGCCCGGATGCTGCCCTACTGGTACGACGCGATCGTGCCGGACCTGCGGACCGGCCGTACCGTCCTGGTGGCGGCGCATGGCAACTCGCTGCGCGCCCTGGTGAAGCATCTCGATCACATCAGCGACACCGACATCGCCGGGCTCAACATCCCCACCGGCATCCCGCTGCGCTACGAGCTGGACGACCAGCTGGGTGTGGTGAGCTCGGGGTACCTCGACCCCGACGCCGCGGCGCTCGCCGCGGCCGCCGTCGCCGCGCAGGGCACCAAGAAGTAGTCAGAAAAGCAATCAAGAAGATAGTCGAGGCTAAAAATAGTCGGGACTATAATCATATAGTCCCGACTGAGTCATATAGTCCCGACCGGCCCGTGCCATCATCGCGGGCCATCACGGGCAGCCGCCGTAGCGCCGGCGGGATGCACGCGGGGAACCGTCGGGCCGTGCGTGGGGGCCACGCCCGCGCGAGACCGGGGGCGGATCTCCCCGGGTGCCCTCACGCGCCGCTGGAATCCCCGGTGACCAGGTAGAGCACCCGGCGGGCGACCGAGACCGCATGGTCGGCGTACCGCTCGTAGTAGCGGCCGCAGAGAGTGATGTCGATCGCCGCCTCCATCCCGTGCGGCCAGGGCTTCTCGATCAGTATGTGGAACAGGGCGCGGTGCAGCCCGTCCATCGCGTCGTCGTCGGCCTCCAGCTGCTTGGCGAGGTCGGTGTCCCGGCTGGCGATCACCGATCCGGCCTTCGCGACGATGCGCTGCGCGACCTGCCCCATCTCCAGCAGGGTCGCCCGGAGCTCCGGCGGGACCGCCCGGCCCGGGTAGCGCCGGCGGGCGACCTTCGCCACGTGCAGGGCGAGGTCGCCCATCCGCTCCAGGTCGGCGACGATCCGCAGCGTGGCCACCATCATCCTCAGATCGGTGGCGACCGGGGCCTGGCGGGCCATCACGTCGAAGGCCCGCTCCTCGATCTCGTTGCGCAGCAGGTCGACCGTCTCGTCTCCGCTGATGACGTTCTCGGCGAGTTGGAGATCGGCGTCGAGGAGAGCGGTGGTGGCCCGGGCCATGGCCGAGGCGACCAGGTTGGTCATCTCGATCAGGGACCGGTTGATGCTGTCGAGTTCGTCGGTGAAGGCGTCCCGCACGGACGGCTCCTTCTCATTCGGTGGGGGATCGAGGGGTCAGAGATCCTGAGGGATTGATTCGATCATGGTGCTTCTGGGTACTTGCGTCGCTCCGGTTCTGACGATGATGCGGACCTCTCGCTCTCTGGTGAACATTGACGATGGGTCTGATGAACAGCTAGCGACGATCGGCGGTGGAGGCTTGCAGAGCAATACCTAGGTGGCATGCGGACACCTAGCATGCGGCGAGTGGGTGACAGGTCGGCGGATGCCATGACAACCGGTACACACCGCATCCGCGGCTCGTGCAGGTCGGCAGGCCGTACAGGGTGAGCGGACGATGGTGGACGATGACAGCGGTGCCTGGAACAGCCGGTTCGACGACTGACCTGACTACTGGTTCGGCGTCCGGCGGGGACACCGGCGGCATGACCTTGCCGGCAAGGCTCGTGCGTCGGGTGATCGCCGGCCTGCCGACCGGTCTGCTCGTCCTCGACGCCGCGGACCGGGTGGTCCTGGTGAACATGGTCGCGCGACGTATGGGTGTGGTCGCCGCCGACGAGATCGCGGTGGCGGAGCTGGCCGATCTCGTCCGGGCCACCCGGCTCGCGGGCAGTGACCAGGAGCGGCAGCTTGAGCTGCCGCCCGTCCCCGAGCCCCCCCTCACCCGTCCCCGACCGGACCAGGAGGGGCTGGCGGTGCGTGCCCGGGCCCGGCTGCTGGACTCGTCCGGTCATGTCGCCGTCATCGTGGATGACATTACCGAGTCGCGTCGGGTCGAGGCCGTCCGTCGGGACTTCGTGGCGAACATCAGCCACGAGCTCAAGACGCCGGTCGGTGCGTTGCACGTCCTCGCCGAAGCGGTCGCCGCGGCCTGCGAGGACCCGGTGGCAGTCCGCCGGTTCGCCTCCCGGATGACCCACGAATCGACCCGGCTCGCCCGTCTTGTTCAGGAGATCATCGATCTCTCCCGGCTGCAGGGCGCCGATCCGCTGCCCAACCTGCGGCCGATGCGGGCGTCCGCGGTGCTCACCGAGGCGGTCGACCGCACCCGGCTGGCAGCGCAGGCCCAGGCGATCTCGGTTGCGGTGATCGGCGACGGTGACCTGCCGGTGTGTGGGGATGAGGGCCAGCTCGTGACCGCCGTCGCGAACCTGCTCGACAATGCGATCAGCTACTCGCCGCGTGGCACCCGGGTCGTGCTCGGGGTTCGGCGCAGCGGTGAGACCGTGGAGATCTCCGTCGCCGACGAGGGCATCGGGATCGCGGAGAAGGACCTGGAACGGGTCTTCGAACGCTTCTATCGGGCGGATCCGGCGCGATCCCGCGCGACCGGTGGGACCGGCCTGGGGCTCGCCATCGTCAAGCACATCGCGACCAATCACGGCGGCGTGGTCTCTGTGTGGAGCGCCGAGGGCGCGGGTTCCACCTTCACGCTCCGGTTGCCGCTGTTCACCGGCGACGATGACGATGCGATGACGGACGGCTCGGACGAAACCCGCGAGGATGACGGGGTGGATGGCTTCGACGTCGTCGGGGCCGATGCCGACGCCCGCGGTCGGGGCGATAGTGAACATCATGGCGATGGTGAACATCATGGCGATGATGAACTCGGTGGCGGTTCGTGAACGGTGAACGGTATCGGTCATGACCGGTAGACGCGGCGGGTCCACCCGTCCCATCGACGGTAACAGGAAGCGGTCCGGGTCGGCCGGTCCGTCCAACGTAACAAGGGGAGCGAACAGGTGACCCGGCTGCTCGTGGTCGAGGACGAGGAGTCCTTCTCCGACGCGTTGTCGTTCATGTTGGAACGGGAGGGCTTCGAGGTGGGGGTCGTCGCCGACGGCCCCAGCGCGTTGGCCGAGTTCGATCGGCGGGGGGCTGATCTTGTCCTGCTGGACCTCATGCTGCCGGGGCTGTCGGGCACGGAAGTGTGCCGAACCTTGCGAACCCGTTCCACTGTGCCGATCATCATGCTGACCGCTCGGGACAGCGAGATCGACAAGGTGCTCGGGCTGGAACTCGGAGCGGACGACTACGTCACGAAGCCGTTCTCCGCCCGGGAGCTGGTGGCGCGGATCCGCGCGGTGCTGCGGCGGCGGTCGGAGAACGAGGAGGTAGGGGACGCGACGTTGGAGGCCGGCCCGGTCCGGATGGACGTTGAGCGCCATGTCGTCACCGTCGACGGGACCACGGTCACCCTGCCGCTCAAGGAGTTCGAGCTGTTGGAGATGTTCCTGCGCAACGCGGGCCGGGTGCTGACCCGGGGCCAACTGATCGACCGGGTCTGGGGGTCGGACTACGTCGGCGACACCAAGACCCTGGATGTCCACGTCAAACGACTGCGGACAAAGATTGAGCACGAACCCGGCAACCCGCGGCACCTGGTGACCGTCCGGGGACTGGGATACAAGTTCGAGCCGTGACCCCGGCGGTCGCGGCCGGAGGGAACGGTGAAGAGGTGCTCGGTGGCGTGCGTCCGGGTGCGTGGTTTCCGAAGATCGTGGCGCAGCCCGACGCCGCCGTCGCCCCGGGACGGCAGGCGGCCGTGGTGAGTCCGCTCCCGGCGGGTCCACATCCCGGTCCAATGCGTCTCGGTGTGATCGACATCGGCTCGAACACCGTCCACCTGCTTGTCGTGGACGCGCACCGGGGCGGCCAGCCGCAGCCGGCCGCCAGCGTGCGCGTGCCGTTGCGGCTGGTGGAACTGCTCGACGCGGACGGGGCGCTGGACGCCGCTGGAGAGCGCGCCCTGACCTCCTGCGTCCTGGACATGCGCCAGCAGGCCGACGCGCTCGGGGTCCACGATCTGGCGGCCTTCGCCACGTCGGCGTTGCGGGACGCCACCAACGGAGAGGCGGTCCTGCGCCGGGTGGGCGAGGCCACCGGGGTCTCCATCGGCGTCCTGCCCGGGGAGGAGGAGGCCAGGTTGACCTTCCTCGCCGTCCGCCGGTGGTTCGGCTGGAGCGCCGGCCGGTTGCTGGCGTTGGACATCGGCGGTGGTTCCCTGGAGATCGGCGCCGGCATGCACGAGGACCCCGAGGTGGTCGCATCCCTGCCACTTGGCGCGAGCCGGCTGACCCGGGACTGGCTGGCCCCGAGCGACCCGCCCAAGCGGTCCGAGCTCAGCGAGCTGCGCCGTTACGTCCGGTCCCAGATCGCGCCGATCGTGGGCACCATCTATCCCCTGGGGGAGCACACGAGGGCGGTGGCGACGTCGAAGACCTTCCGGTCGCTGGCTCGGATCGCCGGTGCGGAGTCCTACAGCCGCGGTCCCTACACCCGCAGGGTGCTGCGCCGGGACGACCTCGTGGAGGTGACGGCCAAGGTGTGCCGGATGTCGGTCGAGGAGCGCGCGGCGCTGCCGGGCGTCTCCGCCTCCCGGGCGGCCCAGTTGGTCGCGGGGGCGGTCGTCGCGGACGAGGCTCTCGATCTGTTCGCCATCGACGAGGTGGAGATTTGCCCCTGGGCCCTGCGTGAAGGGGTGATCCTGCGCCGCCTGGACTGGCTCACCTCATCCTGACGCCGGAGCGATGAACTCCCTTCACCTAGCAGAGGGTGAGATGAACCTTGCAGAAAGTGTTCTTGATGCGCGTAATTGCCCGATGTGGCCGTTGTCACGGGCGATATGAAGGTTCCGACCGTCATCCCGCGGATGTCTGTGCGGGCGGGGCCGCGGAGATGGCCTAGCCTGGGAGATGAGGTCGGTCGTGACGGCCAACCCCCGGCTCGCGCGGCAGGGAGACGGATTGCAGGCATGGCGTGACGACGCGCGGTCGGTGTCGCCGACCGCGATGGCTCCCGCCCCGATCTCGTCCGGTGGGGTCGCGGGCGGTTCGGGGCCCGGTGGTGGCGGTAGCTCCTCGCTCATTGTCCCGCGCGGAGCGCCCGAGCTGGCCACGACCGCTCCGGGTGCCCGCGTGGCGCTCTCAACGGCCTCGACCTATCCCGAGTCCACCGCCTCGGCCTTCGAGATGGCGGCGCGGCTGGGGTATGACGGGGTCGAGATCATGGTCTGGACCGATCCGGTTAGCCAGGATCCGCAGGCGCTGAAGCGGCTGATGGACTATCACGGCATCCCGATTCTGGCCATTCATGCGCCGTGCCTGCTGCTCACCCAGCGGGTCTGGGGTACGGATCCATGGGCGAAGCTGGTGCGGGCCCGTACCGTAGCCGAGACGCTCGGCGCGTCGACGGTCGTCGTCCACCCGCCGTTTCGCTGGCAGCGAGACTATGCCCGCGAGTTCGTGACGGGCATCGAGCGGATGGCCGGCGAGACCGACATCCGCTTCGCGGTGGAGAACATGTTCCCGCTGCGGGCGCGGGGGCGGGAGGTCTCCGCCTATGCCCCGGACTGGTCCCCGGTCGAAGACGACTACGCGCATGTCACCCTCGACCTGTCGCACACGAGTGTGTCCCGCTCGGACCCGCTCGAGATGGCCGAGCTTCTCGGCGAGCGGCTGGTCCACGTGCACATGGCCGATGGTCTGGGCTCGGCCAAGGACGAACATCTCGTCCCCGGTCGTGGCACGCAGCCCTGTGCGGAGCTGCTTGAACTGCTGGCCGCCGGCGGTTTCGACGGCACCGTGGTGGTCGAGATCAATACCAGGCGGGCCGAGTCGCGTGCCCAGCGCGAGGCCGAGCTCGCCGAGGCGCTGGCGTTCACCCGTCTGCACTTCGCCGCACCGTCCGCCGCAGGACTCCGATCCACCTACGGCTGATCCACCTACGGCTGATCCGCATCCGGGTCCACCGCCGGCTGACCCACCTCCGGGGCTGACACCGTTCCCGTGGCTCGCCGCCATGGTCGAGTGCCACCATGACGCAGTGTCCATCCCTTCTGGTCGTACTCCCACCGGCTCGCTGTTCGACCCGTTGGCGGATGCCTACGCCGCGGCCAGGCCGAGCTATCCCGACCACATCTTCCGTGACGTCGAGCGGTTCCTCGGGCGGCCGCTGCGCGGCGCGGACGTGCTTGACGTCGGCGCCGGGACCGGCATCGCCACGCGTCTGCTGATCGGCCGGGGCGCGCGGGTGGTACCGGTGGAACCCGGGCCGACCATGCTGGCGCGGTTGCGCCAGCGCAGCCCCGGACTGCCCGCGGTGCGCGGGGACGGGGAGGCGTTGCCCTTCCGGGACCAGGTCGTCGACCTGGTCTGCTATGCCCAGGCATGGCACTGGGTACAGGTACTGACCGCCGCGGCCGAGGCCGCCCGCGTGCTGCGGCCCGGCGGAGCCCTCGCCGTGTGGTGGAACGACGTCGACGCCGAGGAGTACCGGTGGTGGCAGCGCCAGCAGGAACGGCTCGAGCGGATGAACCCCGGATATCACCGCGGGTACCGTGCGCGACCGTTCGCCGACGAGTTGCGGTGGACCGGCCACTTCAGGGAGGTTGTCACCCTGACCGGCCGGTGGCGGCGCCGGATTAACATCGATGACTACCTCACCTGGCAGCGGTCGAAGTCCTACGTCGCGGCCATCGGCGATCGCCTCGACGATTTCCTTGACGCGGAGCGTCGCACGATGCTGCGCGCCTTTCCTGACGGTGTCGTCGTCGAGCCGTTTCGTACGCTCCTGGTGATTGCCCAGGTTCCCGAGTAGCGCGCGGGAGAGACAGCGTGGGCGCCTCTGCCGAGGCTCTCCCATCCGGTGATCTTCCCCTTTCTCTGACGCGCTGTGACGCCATGGTTCGGCCGATGTGACTTCGTAATGAACCGTGCGCACAGCGTCGCTTTTGGGGTGGCGTTGTTTTGTGGCCACCGGTACCTGCCTTGTCCCGAATTTTCCGATCCGTTAGTCTTGCGTCATTCGCACAGTGATGTCTGACTTCGCTGGCGTAGCGGAGTGATACGGGTACCCGTATCCGGGTCATTGGTCCGACCGGCGGCATGGTTTGGGAGCGACTCACGCTCGGGTTATCGCGGCACCGTACGGTCACCCTGAGTGTCGGGTGTCGGTGCCGGGACTGCCGACGCCCGATGGAGGAGGCGACGGTCATCATGCGGCTTGCCCCGCAGCAGACTGAGGCGACAGGGATAACGAGGATAACGCGCGACGGCACCCCGGCTGGCTGGGAGCCGCCGGCCGGGCCGGCGGCGGCCGCCGCGGCGAAGTTCGCGTACAACCCGGCGCTGGACGGGCTGCGGATCGTCTGTATCTACACCATCCTCGCCGGCCACATGGGTGCGATCCAGGCCAGCAACGTCGCCGTCGACGTCTTCTTCGTGCTGAGTGGATTTCTTATCACCACGCTCCTGCTGACCGAACACAGCCGGACCGGGACGATCTCGGTGAGTCGATTCCTGGTGCGCCGGGCCTACCGGCTGATGCCCGCGATGTGGGTGTACCTGCTCGTCGGGCTCGCGGTGACGGTGGCGTTCAAATGGAACGACATCCCCTTCCGGGACGACTACGTCGGGAGTGCGCTCTCCGCCTTTTTCAATGTCAACAACTGGTACAAGGTCCTGCATCCTGCCGCCGGTGGGCGATGGTTGGCCCACGTGTGGTCCCTGTCCCTGGAGGAGCAGTTCTATCTCCTGTGGCCGGGGCTGTTCCTGATTGTCAGCCGCTCGGACCGGTTCCGGGCGCACCTGCTGAAGATGCTTTTCGCCATGATCGCCTTCGCGGCGGTCTGGACCTGGACCGTGGCCGCCGGCGGCGCCCCGCACTCGCGGGTGTACCTCGCGCTGGACACGCACGTCGCACCGCTGCTGATCGGCTGTCTGCTGGCGGTCTGGCGTGACACCCGCCTGCGCGCCCTCGTCGCCGAGGAGCCGGACCTGGCCGCGCCGCGCCGCCGCCGGCACGCCCAGCAGATCGGCACGATGACCCCTGTCACGGCGGCGACGGTCGAGCGTTGGCGGGCGGGCCGTCGGATCGCCGATCTCGGCTTCGTCGCGGGGATCGGATTGATCTTCTTCGCCTTCCTTGGGCCGAACAAGGACGGTTATGACGCCAACTGGCTCGACCATGCCGCCTACCTGCCCAGCGCCCTGCTCGGTGCCGTGGTCATCCTGGGCGCCGACCTGCGCCGCGACGCCGGCTGGGTCCGCCTGCTCGGCAGTCCACGGATGGCCTTCCTCGGTAAGATCACCTTCAGTATCTACCTCTGGCACTATCCGGTGATCTCGGTTGCGAACGGGCAGCTGGTGCCCCGGATCGGGCTGTGGCCGTCGGTTGTCGTGGCGGCGGCGGTCAGCACGTTCATCGCGTACTTCTCGAACCGGTTCGTGGAGAAGCCTGCGCAGCGTGCCCGACCCCCGTGGGCCGACACCCCCCGTGGGCCCGCGCCGGGCGCGATCCCGGCGGCGCGGCCCGCTCCCGGAGACGACATTGGACCCGGCGCCGCCACCTGGGCGCGCATTCCCGAACCGGCCCGGGAGCCCGACCGCGGACGGTTCTCGCACCCGGCCGTCCCGCGGGCCGGCCGGTACGAGGGCCACCGGCACCACCGGTCCTGGGACCGGACCGGTGAATCCGGACAGCGTTACCGGCCTGACGGGGACCGCCGGGCCGCCGGGCTGTACACCCTTGACGAGGTGTATCCGGCTGGCGAGCCAGACCGGCCGGCACGCGTCGCGTCGGCCACGACCGGTCGGTCTGATCGGCTGGATCACGACCGGCCCGGCGATCCGCCCGGGGCCCGGTCGCGGGGTGGCTGGTCGGGCGACGGTGGCTGGTCGGGCGACGGTGGCTGGTCGGGCGACGGTGGCTGGTCGGGCGACGGTGGCTGGTCGTCGTACGAGGTCGGGTCCGATCAACCGGCGGGTGGCCCGGACGATGCCGATGAATGGGGTGATGAATGGATCGATGAGGGCTACGTCCGTCCTTGGCCGGGGTACGGGTACGGACTCACCGAGACCGCCGACCTGTCGTGGGCGGTGCGAGGCCGGCAAAACGGCGGCGAGGAGGCGCAGCGGCCGGCGGCCACGGACCGGGCATACACCGCCGAAATAATCTACGATCCTCGATCCGTCGTCGGCCGGCGGGGCGAACGTCACGAGCCCTGGACGGGTCACGAGCCCNGTCACGAGCCCTGGACGGGTCACGAGCCCGGCCACTGGGGTGGCCACGAACGCCGGCTCGAGTACGACGGGCGACATGGAGTTGATCGCCAGTCGGGCTACGGCTGGTAGCCCGCGCACGACGGCGGGCCGGGATCCGCGTTCCGCTGGCTGCCCGAGGGCGCCGTAACCTCCAGGCCGGGGTAGAAGCGGGTGGAAGGGAAGGATGGTCATGATCGTTGCGGTCATGGGGGCGGGACGGCTCGGCGGGGCGATGCTGTCGGGGCTGCTGCGGTCCGGGCATGCCGCTCAGGACATCGTCGTGGCCGAACGTGATGCCGACCGGGCTGGTGAGATCGTGGCGCGTCACGGCGTCGAGGTGCAGGCGCCGACGGTGGCCGCAGCCAAGGCGGATGTTCTGATCATCGGGGTGAAGCCCCAGGACGTCGGGACCCTGCTGGCCGAGATCGGGTCGGTGGTCGCGAACGGGACGCTCGTGGTGTCGTTGGCGGCGGGCATCACCACTGATCTTCTCGAGGAGCGGCTACCTTCGCTTCCCCCGGTGGTCCGGGTGATGACGAACACCCCGCTGCTCGTCGGGGAGGCGATGTCGGCGATCTGCGGGGGCCGCTACGCCGAGGAGAAGCACCTCGCCACGGCAGAAGCCCTGCTGACGCCGGTCGGCCGGGTGACGCGGGTGGCAGAGTCCCAGCTCGACGCGGTGACGGCCCTGTCCGGCAGCGGACCGGCGTACTTCTTCTATCTTGTCGATGCGATGATCGAGGCGGGTGTGCTCCTTGGGCTGCCCCGCACCCTGGCCGCGGAACTCATGACCCAGACCGCCCTGGGCTCGGCGCGGATGCTGCGCGAGAGCGGTGAGCATCCGGCGCTGTTGCGGGAGGCCGTCACCTCTCCGGCCGGGACCACGATCGCGGCACTGCGGGAGCTGGACCGTCGCGGTGTGCGCGCGGCGCTCATGGACGCCCTGGAGGCGGCGAGCAGTCGGTCGCGGGAACTCGGCCGTAGTTGAGGGCACCCGGGTACCGGAGCACCCGGGCTCCGATGGTTGCCCGCCGTGGCGGGTAGGCTCGCCCGGTAACTTCCTCAACATAGATCGGTCGGGTACGTGGGTTCTGTCATCAAGAAGCGTCGTAAGCGGATGGCCAAGAAGAAGCACCGCAAGTTGCTGAAGCGGACGCGCGTTCAGCGCCGCAACAAGAAGTAGGCCGCTGCCAGGAAGTCAGGCCGCTGCCAGGAAGTCAGGCCGCTGCCAGGAAGTAGGTAGCGCACTAGGACGCGGGTCGCCCACCGGGGGGTGGGGCGTACCCGGGAGTCCGGTCGTACCTGGAGACAGTCGGCCGATCCGCGGTCCCCGGCGTCCGGTGTCCACCCCGCACGTCGCGAGTTCGTACCGCCATGCCGTCTCGTATCATGTGGCTTTGCGTGCTGTAACTGTCACCGTGTGACAGGCTGTTTCCCTCGGGTGGCAGCGTGGCCGGCCCGCAGCCAGGGAGACGGCATGACGGGATCGTGGATCAATTTCCTGTCCGACTACGGCGTCGACGATGCCTCTGTAGGGGTGTGTCACGGGGTTATCGCGCGGCACGCCCCGTCGGCGCGCGTCCTCGACGTCTGCCACGCCATCGCGCCGCAGGACGTCGGGCATGCGGCCGTCACCCTGGTCGGCGCGATCGGTTATCTTCCGATGGGGGTTCATCTCGTCGTCGTGGAGCGGCTCGATGCCGACGGTTACACCCGCGGCGCGGCGATCCGGAGCACGGACGGCTCGACCTTCGTCTGCCCGGACAACGGCGTGGCGTCGCTGGCCTGGGATGCGCTCGGTGGCGTCGCCGCGGTGCACGAGATCTCCAACCGGGAGCTGTGGCTGCCGCTGCCCACCGCGGTGTTCCGGGGACGGGACGTCTATGCGCCGGTCGCGGCCCGGCTTGCGGCCGGACTCGCCCTCACCGACGTCGGCCCCCGGCTCGACCCCGACGCGCTCACGCGTTTCCAGCCGCGGGCGTGCAGCGTCGACGACGACCATGTGCACGGCGAGGTCGTGTCCGTCGACCACTTCGGCAATCTCTCGCTCAACATGACCCGGGCCGAGCTGGAGGCCGCCGGTATTCTGTTGGGAGATCTGGTCGAGGTCCTCGCCGGCAACCGCGTCATGCGGCTCACGTTCACGCATACCTACGGCGATGCGCCCCGCGGTGGAGTCACCTTGTGTGAGGACGCGTTGCGTCGAGTGATGATCGCAGTAAATTGTGGGCGAGCGGCCGACCTGCTGCGGCTGCGGCGCCAGGACGCGGTCGTCGTGGCGCAGCTGCCGAGGAGCCCGTCACCGGGACGCTCCATCCTGGATTTTCCGCTGCCGGCCCAGCGGTGATGCCGGCATCACCGCTGGGCCGGCAGCGTCGGCAGCGGCACCGGGCCTGGCCGGCGTCGATCCTCGTCCGGCTCGGACGGGTTGTTTTTCCCCTACTTTCCGTATTCGATGTGCGCGGCTGGCCTTACGCTGTGCAATGAGCGGTCGAGGGACGGGCGTACGATGAGCCCACGATCGGACCGCGTGAACCTTTCTCGGCCGGACATCGCGGCCCCCGGTCCCGGGGAACGGTGGCGCGCTCCGGTCGGCCTGGTTCGGGCTGCCCGGTCGCCCGGCCATCCGGTCCGGGTGCCGGGCTGGACCATGCGGGCGTTGCGGGAGACTGCCATGAGACCACGCCGTGTGTTGGTGACCGGTGTAGCGCGGCCGTTGGGGGCGCAGGTGGCGATGGCGCTCGCGGCTGACCCGGGGGTCGAGGCCGTCGTCGGGGTCGATACCACTGCTCCCACCAGCGACCTCGGGCGGACCCAGTTCGTGCGCGCGGACATCCGGCATCCGTTGATCGCAAAGGTGATCTCCACCACGGAGATCGATACGGTGCTGCATCTGAACGTGATCGCCACGCCGCTCGGTGCGGGTGGACGGGCCGCGATGAAGGAAATCAACGTCATCGGCACGATGCAGCTGCTGGCCGCGTGCCAGAAGGCGCCCAGTGTCACCAAGCTGGTCGTGAAGTCCACGACGTCGATCTACGGGTCGTCCGCTCGCGACCCCGCGCTGTTTACAGAGGACACTGAGCCGCGCGCCCTGCCCGCCGGTGGCTATGCCAAGGACGCCGTCGAGGTCGAGGGTTACGTGCGTGGATTCAGCCGGCGACGTCCCGACATCGCGGTAACCGTGCTGCGGTTCACCAACATCCTCGGTCCGCAGATCGACAGCCCGCTCGCGCGCTATCTGGACCTTCCGCTGGTTCCCACGGTCCTCGGCTTCGACCCCCGCATCCAGCTGCTGCACTCCGATGACGCGTTGGCCGTGCTGATGCGCGCGACCCGCCGCGCCCACCCGGGGACGTTCAACGTGGCCGGGGACGGTGTGCTCCTGCTTTCGCAGGCGATCCGCCGAGCGGGTCGGCCGTCCACGCCGGTGCCGTTCCCCGCGATCGGGGTGTTGGGCGGGATCGCCCGGCGGCTGCGGCTCGTCGACTTCTCCGCTGAGCAGCTTGACTTCCTCGCGCACGGCCGGGCCGTGGACACGACCCGGCTGAAGGAGATCTTCGGTTACCGGCCCCGGTACTCGACGATGGAGACCTTCGACAGTTTCGTCCGCCAGCGCGGGCTCCGGTTCACCATCGACCACGATCTGATCTCCCGAGCCGAGCACAGGATGCTCGATTCGCTGGCCCGACGCCGGCTGGTGGGAACAGGGTGATGGAGGGCGGTTGCGGCCCGCCGGGTGCGGGATCGGATAGGGGGGAGGCGGAACACGTGATAAAAGGTGACGAATCCCGGGGTGAAGCGCAGATCATGCCTTGGAAATCCGCCGCAGCCGATTCGGCTTCGCGTGACCCGGCTTCGCGTGACCCGGCTTTTCTCGACGAGGTTTCCCCCGACGAGGTCTTCCTTGGTCCAGCCGCCGCGTCCCCTCGCTCCTCGCTCAACGGTGCCGAGGCGACGCTGACCGAAAGCCGGTCGGCGGCGGGTGGGCCGTCCGACCCGGCGACGGGTCCCACCGCCGCTGCCGGGCCCGATGGCGCTGCCAGGACGGACGGTGCGCCACCGCCGACGGCCGAACCCGGTGATCTGGAGACGGCCCTCGCGGGAGCGCTGGCCTTCCTGCGGCGGCGCATCACCGGCGACTACGTCGTCGACGAGCACGGGTTTGACCCGGACCTCACCGAACACGTCGTCGCTCCGCTGCTGCGGCCGATCTACCGGGACTACTTCCGGGTCGAGACCCGGGGGCTGGAGAACATCCCGGACACGGGTGGCGCTCTGGTGGTGGCCAATCACTCGGGCACCCTGCCAATGGACGCGCTGATGATGGCCGTGGCCATCCTCGATCATCATCCGGCCCATCGCCACCTGCGCATGCTCGCCGCCGACCTGGTGTTCGCGGTGCCGTTCCTGGCCCCGCTGGCTCGTAAGATCGGCAACACTCTGGCGTGTCAGGCTGACGCGGAACACCTGCTGAACACCGGGCACCTTGTCGGGGTCTGGCCGGAGGGCTTCAAGGGCGTCGGCAAGCCGTTCAGCGAGCGGTACAAGTTGCAGCGGTTCGGGCGCGGTGGATTCGTCTCGGCCGCGTTGCGGACGGGTGTGCCGATCATTCCGTGCACGATCGTCGGAGCCGAAGAAATCTATCCTATGATCGGTAACGCGAAGTCGCTCGCTCGCCTGTTCGGGCTGCCCTACCTGCCGGTTACACCGACCTTCCCGTGGTTCGGTCTGCTGGGGCTCATCCCGCTTCCGTCCAAATGGATCATCGAGTTCGGGGAGCCGGTCCCAACGAAGACGTACACCGCTGAGGCGGCGGACGACCCGATGCTGGTGTTCGAGCTCACCGACCGCATCCGGGAGACCATCCAGCATACGCTGTACAGCCTGCTGATGCAGCGCCGCTCGGTGTTCTTCTAGGTTCTTTCCCGGCGCCGAAGGTGCTCTAGGCCTGTCTTTCGCACATGGGGTTTCGATGCGTTGACCGACCTGATTGTCGATCAAGGTGGTCTGGTTGGGTCGACGCCGAGGATGTCGAG